>RFHG01000534.1 GCA_003696465.1 Gammaproteobacteria bacterium
ATGCCGTGGCCACGATCCAGCTCGAGGATCCAGCCGGCGACATTGTCGAGGAAGTAGCGGTCGTGGGTCACCGCCACCACGGTGCCGGGGAAGTCGTGCAGATACTGCTCCAGCCAGGCGACCGACTCGGCATCCAGGTGGTTGGTGGGCTCGTCGAGGATGAGCATGTCCGGGGCCGAGAGCAGCAGCCGACACAGGGCCACGCGGCGCTTCTCGCCACCGGAGAGCTTCGTCACATCGGCATCCCAGGGCGGCAGGCGCAAGGCGTCGGCGGCCACTTCCAGCTTGTGATCGAGGTTGTGGGCGTCAGCGGCCTGGATGATGTTTTCCAGCCGGGCCTGTTCGGCGGCCAGGGCGTCGAAGTCGGCGTCGGGTTCGGCATAGGCGGCATAGACCTCCTCCAGTCGGGCCATGGCCTCCTTGACCTCCTTCAGGCCGTCCTCCACATTGCCGCGCACGTCCTTGCTCGGATCCAGTTCCGGCTCCTGCGGCAGATAGCCGATGTTGATGCCCGGCATGGGGCGGGCCTCGCCGATATAGTCCTGGTCCACACCGGCCATGATGCGCAGCAGGGTGGACTTGCCGGCACCGTTGTAGCCCAGCACGCCGATCTTGGCGCCGGGGAAGAAGTTGAGGGAAATGTCCTTGAGGATTTCCTTCTTGGGCGGGACGACCTTGCCCACCCGGTTCATGGTGTAGATGTATTGGGCCATGTGCGTTGTCTGTATCGGGGTTGCGGTGAACAGTTAATTATACCGGCGATGTCAACCAGGGGGGCATTCATGCGTTGGATGTATGCAGGGAGGGGTGGGCATGGCACGAATCACGGTCATGAGATCCGCCTCCGGGGCCTTTCGGGATGCTACGCTGTGACGGGCAATGGAACGATTTCTGTCGGAAATTGAACGCCGGGCACTGGTGATGGCCGAGCTTGCCACCGGCGATCGGGAAGAGGCACTGGACATTGTTCAGGATGCGATGTTTGCCTTTGCGCGCCGTTATGCTTCGAGGCCGCGCGAGGAATGGCCGCCACTGTTTCATCGCATTCTGCAGAACCGTATTCGTGACTGGTATCGGCGGCGTCACTCGCGCGGGCGCTGGTGGGTGAGGTTGGGATGGCAGGATGATGGCGAGACGGATACAGCCGACCCGATCCAGCAGGTGGCCGATCCCGATGGACGCCTGCCGGAGCAGATACTGATGGATGAGGATGACCGGGCCCGCATCCTGGCTGTGCTCGAAAGGCTGCCGTTGCGCCAGCAGCAGGCCTTCCTGCTGCGCGTGTGGGAAGGGTTGGATACGGCGCAGACCGCGCACGCTATGGGCTGCAGCGAGGGCAGCGTCAAGACCCATCTGGCCCGTGCACGGGCCATGCTTCAGGAGCAGTTGGCATCATGAACAGCAAGCTCGATCAAAAGGTCAGGGAGGCCCTGGATGCACAGGCCTCAAGCCTGGATGAACAAACGCGTGCCCGTCTGCGCGCGGCGCGCCGGCAGGCCCTGACCAGTGGCAGGGGCCGGTGGCTTCCCTCTGCCCGCAAAAGCAGGCTGCCCGCATGGGGCGCGGCGGTTGCCGCGACCCTGGTTCTGTTGCTTCTGGCCGGTCTGTGGGGGCGCCAGGAGGCCCCTGAACTGCCCCTCGAGGATCTGGAGGTGCTGGCAGAGACGGATGATCTGGACCTGTACCGGGAACTGGACTTCTATCTGTGGCTCGAGCGGGAAGTGTCCAGTGGGCCACAGGGTCAGGGCCATCGCTCATGAGGGCAATGGCGGGGCTGTTGCTGCTGCTGCCGGTCGGCTGCCTCGCCTGGGGCGCGGCCGCCGGCCCTGACCTTGAGGTGCTCGAGTTTCTGGGCACATGGGCGGGTGACGGGAATGGTTGCAGTGAAGAGGACGGATGCATGCCGGATGAGATAACGGACCCGGTGGAACTGATGCGGCGCCAGTGGGGTGAGGCGCCCGGCGGTGTGGCGTCGGCGGTGGAACCCGCCGAAGCGGCGAGACGGGAGGAGACGCCATGAGCAGACTGGTCGTGATGCTGGTGAGCGGATTTCTGCTGTGCGGGCTGGCGCATGCCGAAGCGATTCCCTGGTCCGAGGTGGGCTCACGGGAGCGCGCGGTGCTGGGGCTGGACGAGGCGCAGTGGGAATCCCTGCCCGAGGAACGGCAGAAACGGCTGTTGCGGGGGGCGAAACGCTGGCAGGAGCTGACCCCCGAGCAGCGTCGGCGTGTGCGACAGAACCTGCAGAGATGGAAGCAGTTGAGTCCCGAGGAGCGTGAATGGTTAAGGGAACGATATCGGGCCTTCCGCCGGTTGCCACCGGAAAAGCGGGCCGAGCTGCGTCGTCTGCGCAGGTGGTTCCGCAGCCTGCCGCCGGAACGCCGGCAACGCATCCTCAGACGATGGCGGGCCTCCGGCGATCCGGATGCGGCGTTGCAGCGCCGCCTGGACCGCATGCAGCGGCATGTGGTGCCAGGACGGGGCTCTGATGCACAGCGGGATCAGAAGTCTCGCGAGAAGGTCAGCGAGTAGCTGTTGCGGCCGCCGGTCTCGCCGTGCAGCCCGATGCGCCCGCCGCCGACCAGCAGGTCGATGCCGGCAGTTCCGGTCAGGGGCTGGTCGGCGCTGAAGTGGCGGGTGCTGTTGATGTCTCCGGAGATGCGTTCGGTGCCCGAGACCACCTGGTAGTCTGCGCCCAGCGACAGGCGCACCGAATTCATGCGCAGGTGACCGGAGAGGCCAGCCGTCAGGGTGGCCCAGTCGTTTTCCACCTTTCTCTGGCTGTTGCTGCCGGAGGTCATCCGGTAGGTGGCATCCATGAGGGTGGTGAGGCTGAAGGCCCCCGCCTGCAGCGGGACGGCGTTGACCACCAGTCCCAGGTGGCCGCCATTCTGGCTGATACCGGCAAGCTCGGGGCGGCCGTTGTCACTGATGCCGCTGTAGCCGAGCCGGAGGCCGGCTCCAATGCCATTGGAGAATCGTTCGATCCAGCGGAAGCCGACCTCGTCCACACGCACATCGTAGGTTCGGTCATCGCTGTTCCAGCTGCTGCGTGTTTGCGTGGCGTAGACGGCAAAGTCGACCGGGCGGCCGGTAAAAGTAGAGGGCTGTCCGGCATGGGCCGGCAGACTGGTCTGCAGGCCGAGGCCAAGCAGGAGGGCGGCTGAAGCGTTGCGGAGGATTGGAGGCATGCCGAGGTCCTTGTGCCGGTGTGGGAATATCAAGCCTGCCGTGACGGGGCTTCCGCGCGTATAATAGCGCGCTTCGATTTTCTTTGTCCGGGAGTCATCCATGTTTTCCATCGAAATGAGCATCGCCGGTTACGACGACGAGCTTTGGGGCGCCATCGAGGGCGAGGCACGCAGGCAGGAAGAGCATATCGAGCTGATTGCCTCGGAGAATTATGCCAGCCCGCGGGTGATGGAGGCGCAGGGGTCGGTACTGACCAACAAGTATGCCGAAGGCTATCCGGGCAAGCGCTACTATGGCGGCTGCGAATATGTGGATATCGCCGAACAGCTCGCCATCGACCGTGCCAAGGCCCTGTTCGGGGCGGACTATGCCAATGTGCAGCCGCATTCCGGCTCGCAGGCAAACGCCGCAGTCTACATGGCCCTGTGCGAGCCGGGCGACACCGTGCTGGGCATGAGCCTGGCCGACGGCGGGCATCTCACCCATGGCGCCAAGGTCAATTTCTCGGGCCAGATCTACCACGCTGTACAGTACGGCCTGAACCCGGAGACGGGCGAAATCGACTACGAGCAGGTCGAACGTCTGGCCCACGAGCACAAGCCGAAGATGATCGTGGCCGGTTTCTCCGCCTATTCGCGGGTGGTTGACTGGCAGCGGTTCCGTGACATTGCCGATGCGGTGGGCGCCTGGCTGATGGTGGACATGGCCCATGTGGCCGGGCTGGTGGCGGCCGGGGTCTACCCCAATCCGGTACCGGTGGCCGATGTGGTGACCTCCACCACCCACAAGACCCTGCGTGGCCCGCGTGGGGGCCTCATTCTGGCCCAGGGTGGCGACGAGGCGCTGTACAAGAAGCTCAATTCCAAGATCTTCCCGGGCATTCAGGGCGGGCCCCTGATGCATGTCATCGCCGCCAAGGCGGTGGCCTTCAAGGAGGCCATGGAGCCGGAATACAAGGTCTATCAGCAGCAGGTAGTGGCCAATGCCCGAGCCATGGCCGAGACCCTCATCGAGCGCGGCTACCGCATTGTCTCGGGCGGCACCGACAACCACCTGTTCCTGGTCGATCTCATCGACAAGGGCATTACCGGCAAGGATGCGGACGCGGCACTGGGCCGTGCCCACATCACGGTGAACAAGAATGCGGTACCCAATGACCCGCAGTCGCCCTTCGTGACCAGTGGCATCCGCATTGGCACGCCCGCCATCACCACCCGCGGGTTCGACGAGGACGATGCCCGGGCCCTGGCCGGATGGATCGCCGACATCCTCGACGACATCGCTAACGAGGAGACCATCGAGCGCGTGCGCGGGCAGGTGCTGGAGATCTGCCGCAGGCGCCCGGTCTACGGCATGGGCGAGGCGGGCTGAGCCCGTGTACTGCCCGTTCTGCGGTGCCGAGGACACCAAGGTGGTCGACTCCCGCCTGTCGGGAGACGGCTTCCAGATCCGTCGGCGCCGGGAATGCACCGAATGCGGCGAACGCTTCACCACCTACGAGACGGCCGAGATCAATCTGCCGCGCGTGGTCAAGCGTGACGGTTCGCGGGAGACCTTTGACCTCGACAAGCTGCGTCATGGCATGCTGCGTGCCCTGAGCAAGCGTCCGGTGCCGACCGACCAGGTGGAAGAGGCCATCAACCGCATTCGCGGTCGCCTGTTGCGCCTGGGCGAACGCGAGATCGAATCGCGTCGCCTGGGCGACTGGGTGATGGACGAGCTGCATGCACTGGACCATGTGGCCTACATACGCTATGCCTCCGTGTACATGAGCTTCGAGGACGTGGATGCCTTCCGCGAACTGATCGAGCGGCTGGAAAAGGACCTGACGCCGGAGATGCGCAGGAACCAGATGCCCCTCATCGAGGACGATGAATGAGTGCCAACGGGTTCAGTGCCGAGGATTATCGTTTCATGGCCCGGGCCATTCGCCTGGCCGAGCGCGGGCGCTATTCCACCCGACCCAATCCGCGGGTGGGCTGTGTGCTGGTCCGGGATGGCGAGATCGTGGGCGAGGATTGGCACCGAGTGGCCGGCGGCCCGCATGCAGAGGTACTGGCCCTGCGCCAGGCCGGAGACCGGGCCCGGGGTGCGACTGCCTATGTGACGCTGGAGCCCTGTGCCCATCACGGCAAGACGCCGCCCTGTGCCGATGCCCTGATCGAGGCCGGTGTGGCCCGGGTGGTCGCGGCCGATATCGACCCCAACCCGCAGGTGGGTGGAAAGGGGCTGGCCCGGCTCGAGGCCGCCGGCATCGAGACTGCGCATGGCCTGATGGCGGCCCAGGCGGCCGCGCTCAATCCCGGCTTCCTCAAGCGCATGCGCGAGGGGCGGCCGCTGGTGCGCGTCAAGCTGGCCAGCAGCCTGGATGCCCGCACGGCGATGGAATCCGGAGAGAGCAGCTGGATCACCGGCGAGGCCGCGCGACGTGATGTGCAGCGCTGGCGGGCCCGTGCCGAGGCGGTGCTGACCGGTATCGGCACGGTGCTGAGCGATGATCCGCGGCTCAATGTGCGGCTCGATGCGGATGCGCTGGGCAGCGCCGATCCGGTCCCCCAGCCCTTGCGCGTGGTGGTGGATACCTGGCTGCAGATGCCGGCCACGGCGCAGATGCTGTCGCTCGACGGGCCCACGCTGGTCCTGACCACGCTGGACGACCCCGTACGCCGCGAGGCGCTGGAGGCCGCCGGTGCCGAGGTGGCGCTGGTGGGCAGCGAGGCTGGCCATGCCAGCCTGCAGGAAGTCCTGCGGGTGCTGGCCGAGCGGGAGGTCAACGAGCTGCACGTGGAGTCCGGCCCGACCCTGGCCGGGGCCCTGCTGAATGCCGGGCTGGTGGACGAGTTGCTGGTCTATCAGGCCCCGCACCTGATGGGTTCCAGTGCCCGACCGCTGCTGCAGTTGCCGGGCATCGAGCGCATGACCCAGCGTATTCCGCTGGAGATCGTTGAACACCGCCGGGTTGGCGAGGATCTGCGCATTCTGGCCCGGCCCCGTGTCGAAGCGGGCAGGGGAGGTCACTGAGCCATGTCCACCATCGTTGCCGTAAAAAAGAACGGGTGCATCGTCATCGCCGCCGACAGCCTGACCACCTTTGGCGATACCCGGCTGCCGGCCGTGGACGATGCGGCCTGGGACAAGATTCACCGCTATCGCGACAGTCATATCGGCATCGTGGGCAGTGCGGCCCACCTGCTGGTGATCCAGAGCATCTTTACCGAGGACGCCGATTTTGACCTGTCGAACCGGGCGGCGATCTTCGAGACCTTCCGCAGCCTGCACCCGCGGCTCAAGGAGGAGTATTTCCTCAATCCCAAGGAAGACGAGGACGATGCCTATGAATCCACCCGCATGGATGCCCTGATTGCCAATCCCGATGGCATTTTCGGCCTGTTCTCCCTGCGCGAGGTATTCGAGTATCAGCGTTTCTGGGCCGTGGGCTCCGGTGCAGACTATGCCTTGGGCGCCATGCATGCGCTGTGGGAAAGGGAAAACGATGCCGAGGCCATCGCCCGGGCCGGTGTGGAAGCGGGGGCTGCCTTCAACAATGCGACCAGTCTGCCCATGACCCTGTATTCGATGGAGGCGCGCTGATGTTTACCGGCATCATCCAGGCGGTGGGCACGGTGCGGCGCATGGATCGCCAGGGCGATGCTGCGCGGCTGTGCATCGACACTGGCAGGCTGGACATGAGCGAGGTGAAGCCGGGCGACAGCATCGCCGTCAATGGCGTCTGCCTGACCGCGGTAACGCTCGATGCCAGCGGTTTCTGCGCCGATGTCTCGATGGAGACGCTGGGGCTGACGACGCTTGGCGACCTGCGCGCGGGGATGGAGGTCAACCTGGAACCGGCCCTGACTCCTGGCACGCGCCTCGGGGGGCATCTGGTGAGTGGCCATGTCGATGGCGTGGGCCGGATCATCGAGCGCCGCGATGTGCACAAGGCGGTGGAATTCATGGTCGAGGCCCCCGCCGAGCTGGCCCGCTACATCGCGCACAAGGGCTCGATCACGGTGGATGGCGTGAGCCTGACCGTGAACGAGGTCTCGGGCAATCGCTTTCGTCTGACCATTGTGCCGCATACCCTGGCCGAGACCACGATCAGGCACTATCGGCCGGGCACCCGGGTCAATCTCGAGGTGGATCTGATCGCCCGCTATCTGGAGCGCCTGTTGCTGGGCGACAAGGCCGCCGACCCGGCAGCCGAAGGGCTCGATGCAGCCCTGCTGGAACGCGCCGGCTTACACCGGAAGCCCTGATCGGCTATAGTTGAAGCCGGTTAAGGTTTGTTCTTCTATCCACTGATAATCAAGGGTTTTTGCCCGGCGCGAGGTAGGCATGGCGTTTAACAGCATTGAAGAGATCCTGGAGGACCTGAAGCAGGGCCGGATGGTGATCATCGTGGATGACGAGGATCGCGAGAACGAGGGGGATCTGCTGATGCTGGCCTCGCGGGTGCGCCCGGAGGATATCAACTTCATGGCCACGCACGGGCGAGGCCTGATCTGCCTGACCCTGACCCGGGAGCGCTGCCAGCAGCTCAACCTGCCGCTGATGGTGGGCGATACCAATGATGCGCATGGCACCAACTTCACGGTCTCGATCGAGGCGGCCGAGGGGGTGACCACGGGCATCTCGGCCTACGACCGGGCGCATACCATCCGTACCGCGGTGGCACCGGATGCCAAGCCCTCCGACATCGTCCAGCCGGGCCACATCTTCCCCCTCATGGCCCAGCCCGGCGGGGTGCTGACCCGGGCCGGCCATACCGAGGCCGGTTGCGACCTGGCCCGGCTGGCGGGTTCGGAGCCGGCCGCGGTGATCGTCGAGATCCTCAACGAGGACGGCACCATGGCGCGGCGCCCCGACCTCGAGCGGTTTGCCGCCGAGCACGGCCTCAAGATCGGCACCATCGAGGACCTCATTCGCTACCGCATCGAGAACGAACGCACGGTCAAGCGGGTGGCCGAGATGCCCTGGGACAGCGAGTACGGGCCCTTTACCCTGCATGCCTATCAGGATGTCATCGACAAGAGTACCCATCTGGCCCTGGTGCGGGGCGAGATCGACCCCGAGCGGCCGACGCTGGTGCGCGTTCATCTGGAAAACACCCTCTGTGATGTGCTGCCGACCCGCAGCCCCGCCTGTGGCTGGCCATTGCGCGATGCCATCCGTCGCGTGGCCGAGGCAGACGAGGGGGTCGTGGTGGTCTTGCGTCAGCCGGAAACCGAGGATCACCTCCTCAAGCAGCTGCGCAGGCTGCAGTTCGAGACCGGGCAGGCAGATTCCGGCGAGGAGGCGCAGCAGCCTCAGGATCTGCGCACCCACGGCATCGGCGCCCAGATCCTGCACGACCTCGGCGTGCGCAAGATGCGACTGATGAGCGCGCCCAAGCGCTTCCACGGCCTGGGCGGTTTCGATCTGGAAGTGGTCGAGTACGTGCACGAGTAGTAGAATCCCCGGCAAATCCTTCAGGAAATCCCGCACATGAGTGACATCAGAGAGATCTCGGGTGATTTCACCCAGGCCGACGCCCGCTATGGCATCGTGGTAGCCCGTTTCAACGGCTTTGTCGTGGAAAGCCTGCTGGCCGGTGCACTGGATGCCCTGCGCCGTCAGGGGGTCAGTGAAGACCACATCACGGTGGCCCGCGTGCCGGGCGCCTTCGAGATCCCGCTGGTGGCAAAGAAGATGGCGGCCAGCGGCGATTACGACGCCGTGATCGCCCTGGGCTGCGTGATTCGCGGGGCCACCCCTCATTTCGACATCGTCGCCAACGAGAGTGCCAAGGGGCTCAGTCATGCCCAGCTCAGCAGCGGTGTGCCGGTCATCAACGGCATTCTCACCACGGACACCATCGAACAGGCCATCGAGCGCGCCGGCACCAAGGCCGGCAACAAGGGCGCCGAGGCGGCGCTGGGCGCGATCGAGATGATCTCCGTGCTCAAAAAGCTCGGCGAATGAGTGCCGGCCCTGACAAGCACGATCAGCGGCGCCAGAACCATCGCCGCCGCAGGGCGCGCCGGCTGGCCCTGCAGGCGCTGTACCAGTGGCAGATGACCGGAGAGTCGGTGCCCGAGATTCTCGCCCAGTTCCGCGAAAACGAGGGTTTCGAGAACGCCGACGCGGCCTATTTCGATGAGCTGGTGCGTGGCGTCACCGGCGGCCTCGACGAGATCGATGCGGCGCTTGCGCCCTATCTGCAGCGCGACATGGAGTCCGTGGACCCTGTGGAACGGGCCGTCCTGCGCCTGGCCGGCTATGAACTGCTGCACCGGATGGATCTTCCCTACCGTGTGGTCATCAACGAGGCCATCGAGCTGGCCAAGAAATTCGGCGCGGATCAGTCGCACCGCTTCGTCAATGGCGTGCTCGACAATGCCGTCAAGGATCTGCGCAAGATCGAGGTGCAGGCGGCGCGCTGAGTTCCCGCGCTGAGCAGCCGAGCATGGCCGGCGAGTTTGACATCATCCAGCGTTATTTCCGTTTCCCGCAGGGGCAGGGCGTCGTGCTCGGCCCCGGGGACGACTGCGCACTGCTGGCGCCCGAGCCGGGCCAGCAGCTTGCCGTGACCAGCGATGTGCTGGTGGAGGGGGTGCATTTCCCCGAGGAGGCCGCACCCGACTGCATCGGTTACAAGGCCCTGGCCGTCAATCTGAGCGATCTGGCCGCACAGGGGGCCGAGCCGCTCTGGGTCACCCTGGGGCTCACCCTGCCGCATGCCGAGGAGGCATGGCTGGCCGGATTTGCGGGCGGTCTGCGCCGGCTGCTGGAACGCCATCATGTGAGCCTGGTGGGTGGCGACACCACACGCGGGCCTCTGGCCATTGCCGTGACGGCCCTTGGACAGGTCCCTCCGGATGCAGTCCTGCGGCGCAGTGGTGCATCTCCCGGTGACCTGATCTGCGTGAGCGGCACGGTCGGTGATGCGGGGCTGGCGCTGATGGCCCTGCAGGGGGAGGTGTCGTTGCCGGCAGACGCATGGCAGCAGGTCGCGCCAAGGCTGCATGCCCCGGAGCCGCGGGTGGCGCTTGGGCTGGCCCTGCGCGGCGTGGCCAGTGCCTGCATCGATATCTCGGATGGCCTGCTGGCCGATCTGGGTCATCTCCTCGATGCCTCCGCTGTCGGTGCCGTGCTGAGGCTGGAGGCAGTGCCCTTCTCGGCGCCGGTGCGTCAATGGCTGGATGCCGGCGGCGACCCGCTGCGCCTGCTTTCCGCCGGAGACGATTACGAATTGCTGTTTACACTCCCGCCCGAGCGCGAAGCGCGGCTGTCCGCGCTGGCCGAAACCGCGGGCGTAGCCCTGACGGTGATTGGTGAGGTGCAGCAGGGAACGGGCATTCGGCTCTTTACCCCTTCCGGTGAAGCCGTTAGGGTGAAGCCCCTGGGATACGATCACTTCGGGAACGACTGAATGCGTCCTCTGGAACAGCCTCCTGCCGCCGTGGTGCTTGGCAACCCCGTTCATCTGCTGGCCTTTGGGCTGGGCTCCGGTCTCTCCCCGGTGGCACCGGGTACGGCCGGCTCGCTTGCCGCCATTCCTCTTGCCTGGCTGATGGCCCAGGCCGGCTGGGGCTGGTATCTCGGGCTGACCGTGGTGGCGCTGTTTGCCGGTTTCTGGATCTGCGGGCGCAGTGCCGAGTTGCTGGGCGTGCATGATCACCGAGGCATCGTCTGGGACGAATTCGTTGGCCAGTTCATTGCCCTGTTCCTTGTGCCCTGGCAGTGGTACTGGATCGTTGCCGGTTTTCTGCTGTTTCGCTTCTACGATATCGTCAAGCCCTGGCCGGCCCGGGCCTTCGACCGGCACATGCACAACGGTGCGGGGATCGTCATGGACGATGTGGTGGCCGGGTTGTATGCATGGGCCAGTCTCTGGGGTCTGATCTGGCTGCTGCGCGACAGGCTCGGGGTGGTTCCGGCATGAACGAGGCGGTCCGGGCCATGGAATGGCTGGCGTCGCGCCTGACTCCGCTCGATATGGGTCTGATCCTGATCGCGGGCCTGCTTCTGGCGGTCTCCTTTTTCCTTTTCCGCTCCGAGTCGGATCGAGCACGGGCCCGGATCTTCCGCCTGCTCAACCTGATGGTGATTGCCTTCGTGATTGGCTATCACCTGGTGGCTTCCAGTCTGGCCGATTCCTGGGTGCTGCGGCTGGCCTCGGTGCTGGCCGTGATCTACCTTGCCTATCTGAGCATGCTGGTCAGTGCCTGGTTCGTTCGTCGCCGCTTTGGCCGCGAGCGCACCATCGGCGATGAAAGGCAGATCATCGAAACCTATCACAGCCGGTTGCTCACACTGGTGATCGGCACGGTCATCGGGCTGGTGGCCCTGGTGGCCATCGTCCGCATTCTCGGCTTTACCAGCCTGCTGGAGGCGGGCGGTGTGCTGGGCGTGATTGGCGTGATGCTGGCCATCACTCAGGCGGCCTGGGCGCCGGATATCATCTCCGGCCTCATTATCCTCAACAGCAGTCTGGTGGAGGAGGGAGACGTGGTGCAGTTCGATGACCCTGCCGAGCTGCCGATGGTGGTCTTCAAGACCAAGCTGTTCCACACCGAGCTGCTCAATCTGGCCAACAACCACCGCATCATGCTGCGCAATGCCCACTTGCGTGACCGCATGATCCACAATCTCTCGAAGTTCGCTTCGGCACGGGGGCTGCGCGAGTTGCTGCGCTTCCGCATCGGCTACGAGGTTCCTCCGGACCGGGTCGAGGCCTTCTTCGAGGGCGTGGCGCGCAAGGCCGCCGAATCGGGCGATATCGGGCTGGAGCCGGAGCAGCCGGTGGAGGTGCGGGTGCTGGATACGGGCGATCACGCGGTGGAATGGGGCGTGTACTACTACACCAAGCAGGTGCGGGACCTGCTGCAGATTCGCCAGCAGATGCGCGCCCAGATCCTGCGCGAGAGCCTGAATGCGGGTCTGTCGCTGGCCACGCCGCTCAGGGTGGCCCTGGTAAGGGAAATGGAGGAATCCGAGCCATGAGGTATTTGTTTTCGACACTGGCACTCGGGTGGCTGTTCGGGATGGCCACGCCGGCGTTGGCCACATCGGTCGAGCTGGTTGCCCTGTTTACCGGCAAGGTGGTGCTCAGGATCGACGGCAAGCGTCGCGTGCTGGCAGAGGGCGAACGCTCACCGGAGGGTGTCGAGGTTCTGCGCGCCAACAGCGAACGGGCCATCGTACGGGTTGATGGCATCGAGCGCCGCCTGACCCTGCAGAGCGGCCGTTTTGGAGGCCCGTACCGGAAACAGGAAAGGGCCGTGGTGCGGCTGTATCGGGAGCCAAACGGCCATTTCATTACAGCCGGCAGTATCAACGGTCTGCCGGTCAGTCTGATGGTGGATACCGGGGCCACCGTGGTTGCCATCAGCGAACAGCTGGCACGCCGGCTGGGAATAGACTATCAGCGGGCGGAGCAGGACCATGTGCGTACCGCCGCGGGCATCAGCACGGCCTGGCCCGTCACCCTGAACCGGGTACGCCTGGGTGACATCGAGCTGGAACATGTCGAGGGGGTGGTACTGCCGGGCAATCAGCCCGAGATTCCGCTGCTGGGCATGTCGTTTCTCAAGCGCCTGAATACCCGTACCGAGGGGCAGGTCATGATTCTGGAGACCAAATGAGCCGATTCGAACGCAACAGTATCCTGTTTCTGGTCCTGGCTCTGGCGACCAGTATCGGCGGATATTTCTACTTCCGCGAGGCCTATTATCTGAGCGAGCCGGCCGTGTTCTCGCAGGAAATCATCCTGATCCTCATCGGCTCGATCATCACCGTGTTCATCACCGCGATGCTGCTCAACAAGCAGACCGAGGTCGAGATTCGCAAGGAAGAGCGTATCCGCTATCTGGAGCTGAAGTCGCAGATCTACATGCAGCTCATCGATCACATCGAGGACGTCATCCTGAGCGGAGAGACCACCGAGGAAGACCTGACCCGGCTCAAGTTCCTCAACCACAAGCTGTCGCTGGTGGCCAGCCCCGAGGTGCTGGTGCAATTCGAGGATTTTGTCGAGGCCTTCATGAAGGCCAGCGATGATGCCGACATCGACACCCGTGATGCCGACGAGATCATGCGTCATCTTGCCCTGCTGACCATCCGCATCCGGCAGGACCTGCTGGGCGACCTGGACGAGGGGCAGCCCATCAGCGAGGGCGA
>RFHG01000535.1 GCA_003696465.1 Gammaproteobacteria bacterium
ACGGGATAGCAAGCGGACAGGGAAATATGTCCTTCCCCTGGAACCTGTAGGACATTTGGCGCATGGAAGGCGGTATTTCCAGATTCATGGTGATTCAAGAAGCCACCCGGGTGCTGCTTCCACGGGCTGTATTGTCCTTCCAAAGGAGATCCGCGTCGAAATATGGGAAAGCGGCGTACATATGTTGGAGGTAGTTGAATGAGGCCCCGTCTGTCAATCGGCCTGTTGGCTCTTGTGCTTGCAGGGAACGTCCTTGCGGGCAGCAAGCGCGAGGATGCTTGGCCACAAATGGAATTTCCTGCCTGCAAGCGCTTCGTCGAGAGTCCCGCTTTCGAGCGGTATCTCACCGCGGTCGAGGGGGGAGAGCGTGAGGCGATTTATCTTTCTGGCAAAATTCACTGTTGTGTGGACGCTTCCAGGGCGCTGGAACTGGAATTTGCCCTGTCACATGCATTGCTGAACAATCCCGATGCTGTCGCCCTTATGCTGGCAAGCACTTTTCCAGTACGAAAGATTTGCCGTGTTCCCCTGATCGAGGCAGACCCGGCACAGGAGCAGGCCTTTGCCAAAAGGGCCTTGACTGCACTAAGCACGGTGCACCACAAATCGCCTGAAGTACAGGAGTGCATGAGGGCATTTCGCCAGGCTCTGGTTGCTTCGCAGACTGCGCGCTGATCTGCGCCCTCGGGCATTGTGTATAATTCCGCGAAGTTGCAGCGGAATTTGGTGCAGATGCCCAACCGGGAAGACAATTCGATACGCAAGGATCTCATCGAGGAGATTCGCCAGTCCCGGCGCGATGTCACCATCCTGTTCACCGACATCGTGTTCTCGACCCTGCACTGGGATCTGCACGGCGACATCCAGGGGCGGCTGATGGTCGATCAGCACAATCGCCTCGTCTTTCCCATCATCGAGCACTTCCGGGGCCAGGTCGTCAAGACCATCGGTGATTCGGTAATGGCCATGTTCCGCAATCCGCGCGACGGCATGCGTGCGGCCATCGCCATCCAGCAGGCGTTGCAGCGCATACGCAGCGAGGACGAGCAGTTCGCCATCCATGTCCGCATCGGGCTGCACAGCGGCAAGGCCATCGTCGAGCCGGATGATGTCTATGGCGACGTGGTGAATGTGGCCTCGCGCATCGAGCACGAGGCCGAGGGCGACGAGATCCTGCTCTCGGACAGCATGGCGGCCCGTCTCAAAGACCAGGGCTTTCATCTCGTGCAGGCCGGCGTGTTCACCTTCAAGGGCAAGAAGGATCCGATGACGGTGTACCGCTGCGAGTGGCAGTACTGCAAGGACCATGTCGAGAACATCGAGCTCGACAATCTGTTTGCCATTGGCCGCTACCAGAAGCGCGAGCTGCTGCTGTACCTCGGTGCCGGGCTGGTCGGCCTGATCGGGCTTTATTATCTGTATCTGCGCTACTTCATCGCCGATATCCAGCCGCTGGCGATGATGACCCTCAACCCCTCCGTCTGGCTGCGCGAGTCGAGCTGGCTGCCCTGGGCCGGAGTGGCGCTGGTCCTGCTCGGCTCGTCCCTGCTGCTGCTGCGGCTGCGGCACATCCCCCATGCCCTGATGCGGCT
>RFHG01000095.1 GCA_003696465.1 Gammaproteobacteria bacterium
CCAGCGGGCTGCCCTGCTGGAACAGCCGGTACTGCAGCGGCTGCATGAGGAGTGGCTGCACCTGCAGGCCGTATGGCAGCGCCGGGCCAAGGACAACGACGAGCTGGTGCAGGCGCTGCGTGAATGGGTGGCGCGTGCCGAGGCCAGTGGCAACGAGCGCCTGCAGCGCTTTGCCCTGAGTCTGAGAGGGCTGGTGCCACAAGCCGCAGCCTGAGCAATCGATGTGGCTTGAAGGGCTGCCTGCGGGCAGCCTTTTTTTCATGACCTGGATCAATCAGAGCTCCCCTTGATTTGAAGCACCATGCCCCCATCAAGAAGGCAGGTGTAACACGCTGACTTTTCAGACAAGGAGAACTGGCATGGCACTGACCGTGAATGGCAAGACCATCGAGACCGACGATCTGGGTTTCCTCGCCAACCCCGAGGACTGGGACGAGGATGTGGCGAAGGCGCTGGCCGAGCAGGAAGGCATCGAGCTGACCGAGGAGGTATGGGAGCTGATCCGTTTCTTCCGTGACTACTACGAGGAGCACATGGGCGTGCATCCGACCATGCACAAGCTGCTGCTGATGCGCGAGAAGCGGGAAGGCAAGGACTACGCGTCGGAAAAGGCCTATCGCGACTACCTGTGGAAGCTGTTCCCCAAAGGGCCGATCCAGACCCTGTCGAAGCTGGCCGGGCTGCCCTCGAGCGGTGCCGTGGAGGAGACCGAGGAATAATTCTCCCGCAGTCCACAGAAACGGAAACGGCCCCGTCTCGGGGCCGTTTCCGTGTGGGCGGAAGACTCAGCCTGTCGGCTCCGCCTGTTCCGGCAGCTCCGAAAGGCGTCCTTCCTCGGCCGCCTCCAGCAGATAGCGCTTGAATTCCCGTGCCGCGTGCGAGAGCGGGCGATCGCGGCGGTGTACCAGATACCACTGGCGCAAGAGCGGGAAACCGGCCACGGGCAACTCCACCAGGGCACCGGCAGCCAGCTCAAGGCGCACCGTGTGACGCGAGACCACGCCCAGTCCCAGGCCCGCCATTACCGCCTGCTTGATGGCCTCGTTGCTGTTCATTTCCATGTGACTGGCCAGTTCCATGCCGTGCCGGGTCAGGAACCCCTCCAGGGCCATGCGCGTGCCCGAACCGGGTTCCCGCACCACGAAGGGCTCCTCGGCCAGTGCCTCCAGGGCAATCTCCCGGCATTCGGTGAGCGGGTGGCGCGGCGAGGCGATGACCACCAGCGGGTTCTCCATGAAGGGGGTGGCCTCCAGGGCGCTGTCGGCGGGTGGCTGGCCCATCAGGAACAGATCCTTGTCCAGCTCCTGCAGTTCCTGCAGCAGGGTCTCGCGGTTGGTGACCTCCATGCGGATCTGGATCTCGGGGTGCAGGGCATGGAAGCTGGCGATGAAGTGGGTGGCAAAGTAGTTCACGGTGCTGGCCACACCGATGGAGATACGACCGTGGCGCAGCTCGTTGAGCGCCTGCATGACGGCCCGGGCCTCCTGCACATCGCGGTTGATGCGGCGGCAATAGCGCAGCATCTCCTTGCCGGCCTCGGTCAGGAATACCCGCTTGCCGACCACCTGGATCAGCGCCAGGCCGGCCTGCTCCTCCAGCTTCTTGATCTGCATGGAGACGGCCGGCTGGGTCAGATGCAGGCGTTCGGCGGCACGGGTAATGCTGCCCTCGTCGGCCACGGCCTCGAAGGCCCGGGTCTGTCGGAGGCTGATATCCATAATGAAATTTTATCAAAAAATAACAAAAAGTGAATTTTATTTTATGAATTTTGGTCCATAATCCTCAGCCATCGAGGGCGAACACCCTTGGCTTGAGAGCGCCCCGGGGCAGCCCGGGGAACATGAAGACCTACGGAGGACATTGCATATGTCAGCTAAGACCTACCAGGCGGGCGTGAAAGAGTACCGCGAAACCTACTGGATGCCCGACTACACGCCCAAGGACACCGACATCCTGGCGTGCTTCAAGATCACCCCGCAGCCGGGCGTGCCCCGTGAAGAGGCCGCTGCCGCCGTGGCCGCCGAGTCCTCGACCGGCACCTGGACCACCGTGTGGACCGACCTGCTGACCGACCTCGACTACTACAAGGGCCGTGCCTACGCCATCGAGGACGTGCCGGGTGACGACACCTGCTTCTATGCCTTCATCGCCTATCCGATCGACCTGTTCGAGGAAGGCTCCGTGGTCAACGTGTTCACCTCTCTGGTGGGCAACGTGTTCGGCTTCAAGGCCATCCGCGCCCTGCGTCTCGAGGACGTGCGCTTCCCGATTGCCTATGTGATGACCTGCAACGGCCCGCCGCACGGTATCCAGGTCGAGCGCGACATCATGAACAAGTATGGCCGTCCGCTGCTGGGCTGCACCATCAAGCCCAAGCTGGGCCTGTCGGCCAAGAACTATGGTCGTGCCGTGTACGAGTGCCTGCGTGGCGGTCTGGACTTCACCAAGGACGACGAGAACGTCAACTCCCAGCCGTTCATGCGCTGGCGCCAGCGTTTCGACTTCGTGATGGAGGCCATCGAGAAGGCCGAGCGCGAGACCGGCGAGCGCAAGGGTCACTACCTGAACGTGACCGCGCCGACCCCGGACGAGATGTTCAAGCGCGCCGAGTACGCCAAGGAGATCGGTGCCCCGATCATCATGCACGACTACATCACCGGCGGCTTCTGCGCCAACACGGGCCTGGCCCAGTGGTGCAAGGACAACGGCGTCCTGCTGCATATCCACCGTGCCATGCACGCCGTGCTCGACCGCAACCCGCATCACGGCATCCATTTCCGTGTGCTGACCAAGATCCTGCGTCTGTCCGGTGGTGACCACCTCCACACCGGTACCGTGGTCGGCAAGCTGGAAGGCGATCGCGCCTCCACCCTGGGCTGGATCGACCTGCTGCGCGAATCCTACATCAAGGAAGACCGCAGCCGCGGCATCTTCTTCGATCAGGACTGGGGTTCCATGCCTGGCGCCTTCGCGGTGGCTTCCGGCGGTATCCATGTCTGGCACATGCCGGCCCTGGTCACCATCTTCGGCGACGACTCCGTGCTGCAGTTCGGTGGCGGCACGCTGGGCCATCCGTGGGGCAACGCGGCCGGTGCCGCAGCCAACCGTGTGGCACTGGAGGCCTGTGTCGAGGCCCGCAACCAGGGTCGCGAGCTGGAGAAGGAAGGCAAGGAAATCCTGACCGCTGCTGCCCAGCACAGCCCCGAGCTGAAGGTCGCCATGGAGACCTGGAAGGAAATCAAGTTCGAGTTCGACACCGTCGACAAGCTCGACGTCGAGCACAAGTAATCGAACAGGTTGGCGGGGTGGCTGCCCGCCCCGCAACCGTGATTTCCTGAACAACCGATTTATCGAGGTATATACAAAATGAGTGAAATGCAGGACTACAAGTCGAGCGTCTGCGACCCGGCCAGCCGCAAGTACGAGACCTTTTCCTACCTGCCCGAGATGGGCATGGACGAGATCCGCAAGCAGGTCGAGTACATCGTATCCAAGGGCTGGAATCCGGCCATCGAGCACACCGAGCCCGAGAACGCCTTTGACCACTACTGGTACATGTGGAAGCTGCCCATGTTCGGCGAGACCGACGTGGACCGGATCCTGGCCGAGGCCGAGGCCTGCCACAAGGAGTACCCGAGCCACCATGTGCGTCTGATCGGTTACGACAACTACGCACAGTCCCAGGGTACGGCCATGGTTATCTACCGTGGTGTGCCAGGCGAGTGCAAGGCCTGATCGCGTACTGACGCGAGCGGTCTGAACGACCCGGAACCCCTGCTCGGCACTCCGGGCAGGGGTTTTTTTTCGACTGCGGGTCGTTCCCGCTGAGTGGCCCGGCAAGGGCTGCTGAGCCGGAACGACGCTTACGAGGAGCGAATGTCATGAGTGAACAGAACATCGAGCAATACAAGATCAGTACCGAGCCCTACTACCAGCCGGTTTCCGACGAGGTGAACCTGTACGAGGCCGCCTATGGCGCGCGCATGCCGGTGATGCTGAAGGGGCCCACCGGTTGCGGCAAGTCGCGTTTTGTCGAGTACATGGCGTGGAAACTGGGGCGTCCGCTGATCACGGTGGCCTGTAACGAGGACATGACGGCCTCCGACCTGGTTGGCCGCTTCCTGCTCGACAAGGAAGGCACCGTCTGGCAGGACGGCCCGCTTACCATCGCGGCCCGCATTGGCGCCATCTGCTACCTCGACGAGGTCGTGGAGGCGCGCCAGGACACCACCGTGGTGATTCACCCGCTCACCGACCACCGCCGCGTGCTGCCGCTGGACAAGAAGGGCGAGCTGGTGCAGGCGCACCCCGACTTCCAGCTGGTGATTTCCTACAACCCGGGCTACCAGAGCCTGATGAAGGATCTCAAGCAATCGACCAAGCAGCGTTTTGCCGCGCTGGACTTCGACTATCCGGCCGAGGAGATCGAGACGCAGATCGTCCAGCACGAGACCGGCGTGGACGCGGAGACCGCCGGCAAGCTGGTGCAGATCGCCCATCGCGCCCGTAACCTCAAGGGCCACGGTCTCGACGAGGGGATCTCCACCCGTCTGCTGGTCTATGCTGGGCAGCTCATCGCCAAGGGCGTGGATCCGGTGGCGGCCTGCAGCATGACGCTGGTGCGTCCGCTGACCGACGACCCCGACATGCGCGACACGCTGGACGCCGCCGTTACCACCTTCTTCGCCTCCTGATCCGGAGGCCGGTGGGCCTGCCGCCCAGGGCAGGCAAGCATAGATGAACAGTGAGGTGGCAGCATGACGGTCAATGTCGAAGACTACGCCGATATCATTGAGAAGATTCCGGAGGAGATGCGCGAGAGCCTCGAGGGTACCTTCCACGAGGCCGCGCGCATCCTCTCTCCGGCGGGCATGCAGCACTATTTCGAGGGTGCCCGTGGCCTGTCCAACCTGGGGCGCGGCCCCGACCTGGTGGTGTCGTGGCTGCAGGAAGTGCCGCTGGTGGCCAAGGAGGTGGGCGAGGACATCATCATCGATCTCGCCACCACGGCGATGAAGCTTTCGTCGATGACCTCGGGCGAGGTCATCACGCTGATGATCTCCAGCCTGCCCACGGCCGCCCGCCGGCTGGGTGACGCCGAGCTGGTGCGCGACTACCTGAACTTCATCCACCAGCTCTCGGCCAAGGCCGCGCGTGGCCTGCGCCCCATGCTCAACCACATCGACGAGCTGCTGGGCAAACTGACCCTGGGTGGCCTCAAGCGCTGGGCCAACTTCGGCGCCGAGGCCTATCGCCGCGACCTGAACAACCTCGTGGCCTACTTCAACCTCGAGACCCAGGACTCGCGCGCCATGCTGCAGAAGGAGCGGCGCGGCACGCTGTTCATCGATGTGCAGCGCAAGCTCAACTTCTATCTGCGTGCCTTGTGGGGGCGGGACTTCTTCCTGCGACCGGCCTCGGCCGATACCGAAAGCTTCCGTCCGTTCATCGAGGCACGGGTCATCCACATGCCCGACGCGGTGGACGACTACGGCGAGGTGAGCGGGCTGGAACTGATGCGGGCCATTGCCGCGCACATGGCCGCCCATGTGGTCTATACCCGCGAGACCATGCCTGGCGACAGCCTGTCTCCGGCGCAGATGTTCATGATCGGTCTGCTCGAGGATGCCCGGGTGGAATACCAGGCCGTGCAGGCCTTTCCCGGCCTCGGCAGTCTGTGGGCCAGTATCCTGCGTCAGCCGCGCGAGGGGACGGCAGAACACCCCACGCTGGAGCTGCTGGAGCGCATGGCACTCGCCCTGCTCGACCCCAACGAACGCACCGGGGACGAGCAGATCGACGCCATCGTCGAGCGCTTCCATGCCGGTATCGAGGCGCGCAAGGACGACAACCGTTTCAGCTTCGACCTCGGACTGGAGCTGTTCGGCCTGTTGTCCTCGCGCCGCGACGTGCCCAGCCTGCGCATTCTCGAGCACATCCGCATTCCCTACCGTGACGACAACCGCTTCGTCTGGCACTTCGAGGAGATCTCCTGGGACGCCGGCGGCGAGTTGCACATCGATGCGCCCAGGCAGGTGCGCAAGTATGTCTCGGCGGTGGAGATGGCGAACGAGGTGGATTGCGAGCTGGCCGGCGACGATGCGCAGGAGGTCTGGATCTGTTCCACCGAGTTCTTCCCTTACGAGGATGCCGGCGAGGCCACGGTCAGCTACAACGAGATGTGGGGCAAGGAGCCGATCTCGGAGCCGTTCCACTACCACGAGTGGGACTACCAGGTGCAGTTGCATCGCCCCGACTGGGTGACCGTGTACGAACGCCGTCCGAGCAAGGGCGACCCTGCCATGATCGAGCGCATCATGCTCGAGTACCGGCCGGTCTCGCATCGCATCAGGCAGATCATCGACATGTTGCAGCCGGAGGGCGTGCAGCGCGAGCGCCGGCTCGAGGACGGCGACGAGATCGACATCAATGCCGCGGTCGAGGCCATGATCGACATTCGCATGGGGCGCCACCCGGATCCGCGCATCACCATGCGCAATGTGATCAAGAACCGTGACCTCGCGGTGATGGTACTGCTCGACCTCTCGGAGTCCACCAACGAGACCATAGAGGGCAGCGACAAGACAGTACTGGACCTGACCCGCGAGGCCTGCGCCCTGGTGGCCACCGCCATCAACGGCATCGGTGACCCGTTTGCCCTGCACGGGTTCAATTCCGATGGCCGGCACGATGTGCACTATTACCGCTTCAAGGACTTCAGGGAAAAGTTCAACGACGATGTGCGCGCGCGTCTGGCCGGCATGAAGGGCGGCCTGTCCACCCGTATGGGCGCGGCCATGCGCCACGCCGCTCAGCACCTGCTGCGCCAGCAGGAGCGCAAGAAGCTGCTGCTCCTGATTACCGACGGCGAGCCGGCCGACATCGACGAGCGCGATCCGCAGTACCTGCGTCACGACACGAAGAAGGCAGTGGAGGAGCTCTACAACCAGGGCATCATGACCTACTGCCTGACCCTGGATCCGAACGCGGACAGCTATGTGAAGCGTATCTTCGGCGCCAACAACTACACCATCATCGATCATGTCGAGCGCCTGCCGGAGAAGCTGCCGCTGCTGTTCGCCAGCCTGACGACCTGAGGAGCCTGCGCCATGCCCCTGGTGAACATGAAGGACATGCTCACCCATGCCTGGGAAAACGGCTATGCGGTGGGCGGTTTCGACCTCGTTGGCCTGGAGTTTCTGGACGGGATCATGCGGGCGGCCGAAGGGGAACGCTCGCCGGTGATCCTGTCGCTGGCCGAGTCGCACTTCGAGTACTATGACTTCGAGCTGGCCATGGCGGCCAGCGTGGCTGCCGCCGAGCGGTCCAGCGTGCCGGTGGCCATCCATCTCGATCATGGTGCCTCGCTGGAGTCGGCCATCGAGGCCATCCGTCTAGGCTGCAATGGCGTGATGGTCGATGCCTCGCACCATCCCTTTGACGAGAATGTCGCGGCCACGCGGGCCGTCGTGGAGATGGCCCATGGCTGCGGTGTGCCGGTGGAAGGCGAGCTGGGCTATGTGGCCGGGGTCGAGGGCGAGGATGCCGAGCGCCATCCGGGCGAGGTGGTCTACACGCATCCGGAAGAGGCCGAGCGATTCGTGGCCGAGACCGGCGTGGACTTCCTGGCCGTGTCCATCGGCACCGTGCACGGGCGCATGCGCGGCACGCCGCGGCTGGACTTCGATCGCCTGGCGGCCATCAACGAGCGGGTGCAGCGCCCGCTGGTGATTCACGGCGGCACCGGCCTCGAGGACGCGCAGTTCCGCCGTCTGATCGAGAACGGCGTGGCCAAGATCAACTACTACACCGCGCTGGCCGATGCCGCCGCCGAAAGGATCCGCGCCAACCGGCGTGAAGGCGCCGGCTATACGGCCCTGCTGGAAGGCGTGCGCGAGGCGGTGGCCGAGGAGACGGCCCGCTGCATGCGCCTGTTCGGTTCCGCCGGACAGGCCGACGCGGTGCTGGCGAGCGCCGAGCCCTGGCGTCCGGTGGAGCATGTCATCATCTACAATGTGGAAGGGCTGGACGAGGCCGGCGTGCACGAGATGATGCGCCACGGTCGCGAGGTGCTGGGGCGCATTCCCGGCGTGCGCCGGGTCATCACCGGCGAGGCGGTACAGGAACAGGCCCGCTACCGTTTTGCCTGGCTGGTGGAGTTCGTGCATCCGGCGGTCATCAAGAGCTATCGGGATCATCCCGGACATACGGCCTTTGCCGACAATCATTTCCGCCCGGTGGCGGGCGACCGCATCAGCATCGATTATCGGGTGGTCGAGTAAGTACGGCCCCGGACACCGTGGAGGTGTGCAATGCAGAGTCAACCCTACAAGCAGTACCCCGGCATCCATGACGACCTCTATGGCGGGATGACCGATACCGGCAAGATCATTCGCGATGCCTGGGTGTTCGGCATCATCCCCGAGACCGAGACCTGCAAGGGCTGGCTGCCGCAGGGTATCGAGAAATTATGGGAGCAGGTCCAGGCGGAGTGGGAGAAGTACGGATTCAGAGTGGCCAACCTGCCCGATGACCTGCGCGAACGATTCGAACGCATCCAGGCCGAGGCCATCGAGCGGGCGCGCGCCAGGGGCTGGAATCCGGAAAACTACATCGACGACGACGAGTGAGCCGATGGAGATCCGGCTGGAGCGTGGCGAGCCCTGCGCGTGCCGACAGACCACCCTGCCGGCCGAGCTGTTTCGTCGCATCCGTCATCAGCTCAGGCGCCAGCAGGGGCGTTCGGTCTTCATCCCCATTCGCAGCATGCAGTACCTCGCGGTGATCGACGAGGAGGAGGTGGTGTTCGTCGATGGCATGGTCAAGCATCGCATCGAGATCGCCTGGCGCGCCTTCCGGCCACAGGACTGCGCCGCGGTCGGGGATCCCGTGCCGTTCGAGGAATGCCATTATTCCCCGGCCGGGCAGGAAATGGCGCCAAGGCTGCTGCGCGAGTTCAGTACCGCCCTGAGAAGCTTCGAGGAACGCACGGAAGGCACCCCGGACGGCCTGGCGGCAGTGGTGCCGCTGATCGTGCGCGGGGGAGACCCGGTTCCATGACACCGGATGCATTCCTCTCGTCGCTCGATGCGGACACGCCGCCACGGGACCTGAAGGCCGAGCTCGCGGCCCTGTGGTGGGCGCGCAAGGGCGACTGGCATCGCGCCCACGAAATCGTGCAGCGGCTGCCCGGTCGCGAGGCAGCGCGGGTTCACGCCTGGCTGCACCGGGTGGAAGGGGACCGCTGGAACAGCGAATACTGGCACCGACGGGCCGGCACGGCCTTTCCGGAACATCTCGATGTCGAGGACGAGTGGCGGGCGCTCGTCACCGCCCTGCTCGAGGAACGACCCCTGCCCTGAGGCTCAGCCCGGCAGCTTGTCCGGGTCGTTGACGGTGATGCGCCCGCGCGAAAGCCGCAGGCAGTTCTCGCGTTCCAGCCGCTTGAGGATGCGGCTGACCACCTCGCGTGAAGTGCCCAGTTCCTGCGCCAGCTGCTGATGGGTGATGGTGATGGTGGAGGTGCCGGCGCGTTCGAACATGCGCCCCAGCAGGCAGGCCAGGCGCATGTCCAGCGGCTCGAAGGCGGTATCGTAGAAGCCGTGCATCATCTCGCAGACGGTATTCACCAGGCTGCGCATCACCAGGTTGCGGAAGGACTCGCTGATGGCCATCGCCTCGTGGAAGGCAGTAGTGGAGAGGACCAGGGCGCGCACCGGGCTGTCGGTAATGGCATTGGCCTTGAACGGCTTGTCGTTGATCAGGCTGCTCAGGCTCATCAGGCAGATATCGCCCGGGTTGATACGATAGAGGGTCTGCTCCCGCCCGTCGTCGGAGATCTGAAACACGCGCACAGTGCCCTCCAGCAGGAGCATGAAGTTCGAACAGCAGGTACCCTGCCGCACCAGCATGTTGCCGGCCGGCAGTTCGAGCACCGTGGCCTGCTCCAGCAGCTGGTGCCATTCCGGAATCTGTTCGTCGAGTTCGGGATAGGTCTCGAACAGGGTTTGCAGCGGCAGGGCCCCCTGGGGCGCGGTGCGTTGTGTGTTCATGGGCAGGTTCCGGCTGTATTGCTCTGGTCTGATTCTAATTCAACCTCTCCCTTGAATATAGAACTCCCTCCAATCCCTTATTGAAGACAGGGGCGTGTCAAAGGTATGTGACCTGGGTCACGGATGACGGGAGCAAGAAAGGGCCCCGGCAGGACCGGGGCCACGGAGGCAAGCCAGTGCGTTCGCGGTCAGACGACCGTGATGCGGGTACGCGCGGTGCCCAGCACCTCGCCGGTCACCCAGTGCAGGATCTCGGCGGTGATGAAGTAGTCGCCCGGCGTGGTCGGCTCGAAGATGATGTCGTAGCGCTCTGCCGAGTGGGCGCGCAGGCCGGTGACCTGGACCGGGCGCGGCAGCACGCGGCCGTCCGAGATGTGGATGGTGCCCACCAGACCGCCAAAGTCGAGCCGTTGGGCGTAGTAGCCGGCACAGATGTAGCGGGCCAGCAGGCGCTCGCCGACCCGCACGGTCGCGGCCACGCCCGGGGCATCGAGGGCCGACTGGGCCCCGTCCACCCCGGTGATGACGAAGTAGTCCGGGTTGAGGTCGTTGAGGCCGACATCGGCCCCGCAGGTGCCTGCGGTCCAGTCCAGGGTGTGCCAGAAGGAATCCAGCTCGTCCACCGCCCAGATCACCTCCTGGTCGTAGGTCGGGCCACCCGAATACAGGGTGCCGGGGCCCTCCGGCGGGTCGATGATGAGGCCGCCGTACATGCCCATCTCGGCATGCAGCACCGTGTTGGTGTGGCAGTGGTAGAAGTAGGTACCCGGATGCGAGGCGCGCCACTGGTAGGTATAGGTGGTGGCGCTCACATCCCAGGTGATGTGGCCCACGCCATCGCTGTACATGTCGGGTTCGATGCCGTGGTGGTGGATGGTGTGGGCGCAGCACATGGGCACGGTGAGGTTGGTGTGCACGATCTGCCCCTGGGTGACGCGCATGGGGGGTGAGGGGAAGCTGCCGCCCATGCCCATGCTGCCGCCGCCTTCGGTGAAGCCCCAGATAGTCATGCTGTTCCCGTCATCGAGCTGGATGCTGCCGTTCATGTAGATGCCGCGGTCGAACACCACATCGGGATTGCTGACCAGACGCGGATTGGGCTGCTGGTTCTCGTCGTAGATGTAGCAGCCGCGGCCGCCACCGCCGCCGCCACCGCCGCCCATGCCCATCATCGGGATTGCGCGATTTGCACGATTGAACATGTCTCTATCCCCCTTATTCGAAGTAGATGTCGGTCAGTGCGCCGAACATGTAGGAACCCCCCGCTGCCGTCTGCGACATCTCGGAGTGCAGGTGCATGGGGTAGTCGTTCTTCTCACCGGCCTGGACCGGCGGCCAGGCATCGGGTGGGGGAGCAAAGGGATAGATCACATCCAGCGCGCCCATGTCGCCATCGAGGAACAGGCAGTCCTTCTCCCAGACATCGGGACGAATCTCGCCGTTCTGGGTCAGCCATTCCATGTGGTTGCCGTGGGTGTGCACCGACTGGTTGCACAGACCGGCGTTGAGGATGCGAATCAGGGTGCGGTCGCCGATGCTGCCGTGCAGGGCCGTGCGCGGGTCGTGCATGGCGTCCACCGTCGGGTCGCCGTTGCCCGGTGCCCCCGGCGGACGGGCGGTAAGGCCGTTGATGGTGAAGTAGCGGGGTACATATTCCGTATTCGGCTGCAGGCCGCGGCTGAGGCGGTCGTGCCAGGCCGGATCGATGTCGTGGAAGATCCAGAAGTATTGCTGCACGAAGGTGGGGCTGCCCGGGTACAGCTCGTCGGCCGAGCCCGCCGGCATGACGGCCAGTCCGCCGTGCAGGCCGAGCAGCCGGTTGTAGGGGGCGTTGACCCCGTCGTAGTACATGTGGCTGCCGACCTTGTCGGCAGTGAAGCTGAAGGTAAGGCTCTGGCCGCCGCGGATGACGCCGCTGTCGACCATGCCGTCGATGACGAAGCTGTGATCGTCGGCCAGGGTGTTGACGATGGTGATCTCCACCGTATCGCCTTCCTGCACGATGAGCGCCTCGCCCGGCACATTGAGCGTGCCGTTGCTGCTGCTGAAGCCGCGGAAGTACACCAGAGTGTCGTCCGGCGGCATGGGGATGGTGCCTTCGGTGATGTAGAAGGTACGGCTGATGGTCGCCGCATGGCTGCGCGGCGTCCATGTCAGCAGGCCGAGGCCGCCCAGCATGGCGCCCGCCATGCCGGCACCGCCGACCTTGAGAAAGTCGCGTCTCTTCACGAGTTGCCCTCCGATTGGTTGCAGTGAGTCTCCGGCCGTGGCCGGTGGTTTCTTCGAACCGATTCGGAGGATGTGACAACGAGGTGACCGTTGTCGGTGACTATGGTCGCCCGGGGTTGGTGACCGCGGTCACCCAGCCGTTTCAGCGCAGGGCGAGCAGCTCCAGAAGTTCCTGCTGGGCGTTGCGCCGCTTGCCCTTGCCCGGCGCCAGCCGGCGGTAGCTGCCGTCGCGGCGCAGGGCCCAGGCACCGGTGTTGTCGGTCAGGTACAGGGTCAGGGCC
>RFHG01000536.1 GCA_003696465.1 Gammaproteobacteria bacterium
CGGTCGGGGCTGGATGAACTTCATCGTGCTGTGTTTTGCCCTGGCGCTCTCGGCCTTCTACGAGCTGGTGGAATGGTGGGTGGCGCTGGCCAGCGGAACCGCAGCGGAGGCCTTTCTGGGTACCCAGGGCTATGTCTGGGACACCCAGAGCGACATGTTCTTCGCTCTGGTGGGTGCGTGCTCGGCACTGCTTCTGCTGAGCCGCTGGCATGATCGACAACTGGCCGCATTGATATGATTCGCGAGGCGCGAATAGCGATTTCGTGCCCGGTTACCCGGCCCTGACGGGCGCGGAAAAGGGCTTGACTTGGGCGCAGTTAAGGCAACGCTAATAAAGCGGGCGGGCACGGGTTATGCACAAGCCTGCGCTAAATCCCCACAAGTACAGGAAAAATCCGGTTCGCTGCCGCCATGAGCCAGCAAAAACCACGTAACCTGTTGATTTGATAGCATATTATGGATTGGTCAAAAATTGACCAATCCAACAGGGGGCAAGAAAAATCGCCGTTCATGGCAGTTTCATGACAATTGATCCACAAAGTTATCCACAGGTTTTGTGGATGACCGGCAAACTGCGTTGAACCAAAGGCAGTTAGCGCCATGAAGAAGAATCCACTTTAAGTTTGGCGTCCAACTGAACGGGTCCCCACCGGGGAACAAAACCGTTGCGCCACACGGTCTTCCCCCCTAGGCTTGCGGCCATGTCCGCCCCGTCCAGCATGTCTCCAATGCCCGAACGCATCGTGCGTGTCGCCCTGCCGGTGCCATTGCCGGGCCTGTTCGACTACCGGCTGCCGGAGGGCATGACCGCGGTTCCCGGGGCCCGCGTGCAGGTGCCGTTCGGGGCGCGGAAGCTCACGGGCGTGGTGATGGCGCTGGCCACGGCCAGCGCGGTACCCGATGGGCGGCTGAAATGCGTCCTGACCGTGCTCGATGAACGACCGGTACTGGACGAGGCGGTGCGTGGCCTGCTGGAGTGGGCGGCGGGGTATTACCACCACCCGATCGGCGAGGTGGTGGCCAGCGCCCTGCCGGTACGGCTGCGTCAGGGTGCTGCCGCGGAGGGCGAAGGCATCAGTGTATGGCTGGCCCTGCCCGATGCGGATGTCGATGACCTGCCGGCGCGTGCCAGCCGCCAGCGCGGACTGCTTGTCCGGTTGCTCCAGGCCGGCGCGTCCGGGCTCGATGCCGCCACCCTGGCTGAGGCCGAGGCGCCAGGCTGGCGCGAGGCGCTGGGCAAGCTGGAGGCGCGCGGGCTGGTGCGCCGGAAAATGCGCCCCTGCTGGTCGGAGGGCGGCACGGGCCGGCCCTTGCCGGGGCCGCCGCTCAACGCGGCGCAGCAGACGGCCGTGCAGGCCGTAACCCGTGCGCTGGGCGCGCGGGGCGTGTTCATGCTGCAGGGCGTGACCGGCAGTGGCAAGACCGAGGTCTATCTGCAGGTCATCGCCGAGACCCTGGCCCGGGGCGAACAGGCCCTGGTGCTGGTCCCGGAAA
>RFHG01000537.1 GCA_003696465.1 Gammaproteobacteria bacterium
AGCAGGCCGATGACGATTGCGCCGCCCGGGCCGACGAACCCGGAAGCCGGGGTAATGGTGCCCAGCCCCGCGACCATGCCGGTGGCAGCGCCCAGCATGCTTGGCTTGCCGTAGCGGATCCACTCGATGGTCAGCCAGGTCAGGGTACCCATGGCGGCAGAGAGGTGGGTCACGAGGATGGCCATGGCAGCGTTGCCGTCAGCGGCCAGGGCACTGCCGCCGTTGAAGCCGAACCAGCCCACCCACAGCATGCCGGCACCGGCCACGGTCATGGTCATGTTGTGCGGCATCAGGGCGCTGCTGCCAAAGCCCTTGCGCGGTCCCAGCACCATGGCCGCCACCAGGGCCGCCACGCCGGCGGTAATGTGCACCACGGTCCCGCCGGCAAAGTCATACAGGCCCATCTTGCCCAGCCAGCCGCCGCCCCAGACCCAGTGTGTCACCGGGGCATAGACCACCACCAGCCAGATGATGGAAAAGGCGAGCATGGCCGAGAACTTCATGCGCTCGGCAAAGCCGCCCACGATCAGGGCCGGCGTGATGACGGCAAAGGTCATCTGGAACATCATGAACAGCGATTCGGGAATGCTGCCGGAGAGCGTCTCCCGGCCCACGCCAGCCAGCATGACCTTGCTGAAGTCACCGATCCAGGCATTGCCTGTGCCGAAGGCCAGGCTGTAGGCAAACAGGAACCAGACCACCGAGGCGGCACCGGCAATGGCAAAGCACTGCATCAGGACCGACAGCACGTTCTTGCTGCGAACCAGGCCGCCATAGAACAGGGCCAGCCCCGGCAGGGTCATGAACAGAACCAGGGCGGTGGAGGTCATGGTCCAGGCGGTATCGGCCCCGTTGAGGCTGTTGTCCGCCAGGGCCAGGCCAGGGGTGAGTAAGAGCAGGGTAGCAAGGATGCGTTTCATGGGTGTGTTCTCCGATGATGCCGTTACAGTGCTTCGGGGCCGCGTTCACCGGTGCGGATGCGGATCACATCCTCCAGCGGCGAGACGAAGATCTTGCCGTCGCCGATCTTGCCGGTGTTGGCCGCGTTGCGGATGGCCTCGGTCACGTCTTCCACCCGGTCGGCGGCAACGGCCACCTCCAGCTTGAGCTTGGGCTGGAAGTCCACCACGTATTCCGCGCCGCGGTACAGCTCGGTGTGGCCTTTCTGACGGCCGAAACCCTTGACTTCGGTGACCGTCATGCCCTGGATGCCAAGCTCGGACAACGCGTCACGCACGTCGTCGAGCTTGTAGGGCTTGATGATGGCGGTAATGAGTTTCATCGGATCCCCCCAATGGTTCTGTCTGTGCGCCAGAGTGGCGCATTATCGCCAATCAATGCACAAAAATCATTCCCTTTCGGCTCCGGGACGGCCGTATGCCCAGGGTTTTTGCCTGACGACCGGGCATGGTGGTGAGGGTGGGCACTGGTTTGGTGCACCTTCAAGGGCTGGCTGCGCCCGCACACCTTTTGAGTACAATGGGAGCCTGTCCAATTGCCTCAGCCGATGGAGCGCCAGCGTGCCGATTCGTCCCCTGCCACCCCAGCTCGTCAATCAGATCGCCGCCGGCGAGGTGGTCGAGCGCCCGGCATCCGTGGTCAAGGAGCTGGTGGAAAACGCGCTCGATGCCGGGGCCGGCCGGGTCCAGGTCGAGATCGAGCAGGGGGGTGCCCGGCGCATCCTGGTCCGTGACGATGGCTGCGGCATCCCGCGTGACGAACTGGCGCTGGCCCTCTCGCGCCACGCCACCAGCAAGATCACCAGCCTGGAGGACCTGGAGCGGGTCATGAGCCTGGGCTTCCGTGGCGAGGCCCTGCCCAGTATCGCTTCGGTCTCGCGTCTGGCCCTGGCCTCGCGCACGGCCGACGAGGAGGCCGGATGGCAGGTGACCAGCGAGGGCGATGAAACCTGCTCCGAGCCCGAGCCGCGCCCCATGCCGGTGGGAACCCGGGTCGAGGTGCGCGACCTGTTCTTCAACGTCCCGGCCCGCCGGCGTTTCCTCAAGACCGAACGCACCGAATTCGGGCATATCGAGCAGCTCATGCGCCGCGTGGCCCTGTCGCGCTTTGAAACCGGCTTCGAGCTGACCCACAACGGACGCACCATCTTCAGCCTGCCGGCCTGTCCCGACCGCGCCGCGCGGGAACAACGCCTGGCCCGGCTCTGTGGCGCGCCCTTCGTCGAGCATGCAGTATTCCTCGATCATGCCCAGGGAGGACTGCGCCTGTGGGGGTGGTTGGCGCGCCCCACCTTCTCGCGCAGCCAGCCCGATCTTCAGCATTTCTTCGTCAACGGCCGCATGGTGCGCGACCGGCTCATCACGCACGCCGTGCGTCAGGCCTATCAGGACGTGCTCTACCATGGCCGTCACCCGGCCTTCGTGCTGTATTTCGAACTCGATCCGGAACGGGTCGATGTCAATGCCCACCCGGCCAAGCACGAGGTGCGCTTTCGCGAGTCGCGTGGTGTGCACGACTTCCTCTACCGCACCCTGCACCGGGCCATCGCCGGCATGAAGCCGGGTGGCGGCGAACTGGTGCAGCCGGTTGCCGGCGCGGCCGTCGCTCCGGGGGCGATGCCGGGAGGCATCATGCCGCAGCAGCCGCAGGCAGCCGATACCCAGGTCGAGATGCGGGTGTATGCAGACCTGCATCCCCGGGAGGAGGGGCCGGCCATGGCATCCACTGTCAATGCCGTTGCCGAGGCAACCATGCCCGCACGCAACGAGGTCCAGGCCGAGGAACACCCGCTGGGCTATGCTCTGGCCCAGCTGCAGGGGGTGTACATCCTGGCCCAGAACCGGCACGGCCTGGTGCTGGTGGACATGCATGCCGCCCACGAGCGCATTACCTACGAACGGCTCAAGCAGGCCTGGCAGGCGGGCAGGGTGGCCAGCCAGCCGCTGCTGGTGCCCGAGACCCTGGCCGTGAGCCGGGCCGAGGCCGACCTGGCCGAGGCCCATGCAGAATCGCTGGCCCGGCTGGGGCTCGAGATCGACCGGGTCGGCGAGGAACGCATCCGGGTGCGTGCCATCCCCGTGTTGCTGGCGCGGGAGCAGGCCGAGCCTCTGGTACGCGACGTGCTGGCCGATCTGCAGGCCCAGGGCAGCAGCACGCGCCTGCAGGAGGCCATGAACGCGGTCCTCTCCACCATGGCCTGTCATGGCTCGGTGCGCGCCAATCGGCAGCTCACCGTGGCGGAAATGAATGCCCTGCTGCGCGACATGGAGCGCACCGAGCGCAGCGACCAGTGCAATCATGGCCGGCCCACCTGGGTCCAGCTCGACATGAACCAGCTCGACCACCTCTTCCTGCGCGGCCAATGAACCGCACGGCGCCTGTCCTTGCCTTGCTGGGGCCCACCGCCACCGGCAAGACCGCACTGGCCGTCGCCCTGGCCGAGGCCCTGGATGGCGAGGTGATCAGCGTTGATTCCGCGCTGGTCTATCGCGGCATGGACATCGGTACCGCCAAGCCCACGGAGGAGGAACGGCGCGGCATTCCGCACCACCTGATCGATATTCTGGAACCCACCGAGGCCTGGTCTGCCGCATCCTTTCGCCAGGCGGCACTGGAGTGCATCGAGCAGATCCATGCCCGCGGGCACCTGCCGATCCTTGCCGGTGGCACCATGCTCTATTTCAAGGCCCTGTTCGAAGGGCTGGCCGAGTTGCCCGAAGCCGACTCCGAACTGCGCGCCCGGCTCGAGGCCGAGCGGGCCGAGCGCGGGCTGGCCGCCCTGCACGCCGAACTGGCAGAGGTCGACCCCGAGGCCGCGGCCCGTATCCGCCCCACCGACCCGCAGCGCATCCTGCGGGCGCTCGAGGTCTGGCACCTGACCGGAATACCGCTGTCCGAGCACCATCGACGGCAACGGGCCGAATCCTTTCCCTGGCCGCTGCGTGCCATCGGCCTGCTGCCGGCTGACAGGGCCCGCCTGCACGCCCGCATCGCCGAGCGATTCGATGCCATGCTTGCCGCCGGTTTCCTCGACGAGGTACGTGCCCTCCGTGCCCGGGGCGACCTCACGCCGGATCTGCCCTCCATGCGCAGCGTCGGCTACCGCCAGGCCTGGGCCTTTCTCGAGGGCGAATATGATGCCGACAGCTTTCGTGACAAGGCCATCGCCGCGACCCGCCAGCTCGCCAAGCGCCAGATCACCTGGATGCGTGGCATGCGCGATCATCTGACCTTGCATGATCCGTTCGAAACTTCACCTGAGGTCCTGACCGAACGGGCATTGTCCGAGGCAGAAGCCTTCTGTCGCGGGGCATCGTGAACGGCCCGGTTCCCCGTCCGGTTTGTAAAGCGCGTGCGGCATGAATGATTGGCCTGTGCGTGTGGTTAAAACGGTTCCTGCAATCTGCTAGAATTCGCATTGCGCGCCATTTCGGGTATTCATGTGTTGTGGGCGCGCGACGCCTGGCGGTCCGGACGGCCGCCAAGACGAGACAGGCAGCGGAAGCCGAGATCACAAACGGGAGTATTCGCCATGTCAAAAGGGCAGACCCTGCAAGAACCCTTCCTCAATCATCTCCGCAAGGAGCGGATCCCGGTGTCCATCTTCCTGGTCAACGGCATCAAGCTCCAAGGGACCATCGAATCCTTCGACCAGTTTGTCGTGCTGCTGCGCAACAGCGTGAGCCAGATGGTGTACAAGCATGCCATCTCCACCGTAGTGCCCTCGCGCCCGGTACGCCTCAGCCACGACGAGGACGAGGACAAGTAATCCCGGGTGTTCGAGCGACCGCGCAGTGGTGAACGGGCCGTTCTGGTCCATGTCCAGTTCGATGCGGCCGACAGTCGCGAGGATCTGAACGAGTTCACCGAGCTTGTGCGTTCGGCAGGTGCGGACTGTGTTGCCCTGGTAACCGGTTCGCGCCATGCACCAGACCCGCGCTGGTTCGTCGGCTCCGGCAAGGCCGAGGAGATCCGTGACCAGGTGCGGTTGCACCAGGCCGAGGTGGTCATCTTCGATCATGCCCTGAGTCCCAGCCAGGAACGCAACCTCGAGCGCCTGCTGCAGTGCCGGGTCCTCGACCGCACCGGCCTCATTCTCGACATCTTCGCCCAGCGCGCCCGCTCCCACGAGGGCAAGCTGCAGGTGGAGCTGGCCCAGTTGCGGCACATGTCCACCCGGCTGGTGCGCGGCTGGACCCACCTCGAGCGGCAGAAGGGGGGCATCGGCTTGCGCGGCCCGGGCGAGACCCAGCTCGAGACCGACCGCCGCCTGCTGGCCGAGCGCATGCGCCAGATCCACCGTCGTCTGGAGAAGGTGGACCGCCAGCGCGACCAGGGCCGGCAGGCCAGACGCAAGGCCGAGGTGCCCACGGTCTCGCTGGTGGGTTATACCAACGCCGGCAAGTCCACGCTGTTCAATCGCCTGACCGACGCCGAGGTCTATTCGGCCAACCAGCTGTTTGCCACCCTCGATCCCACCCTCAGGCGTCTGCCGCTGCCTGATCGCGGCGAGGTCGTGCTGGCCGATACCGTGGGCTTCATCCGCCATCTTCCGCATGACCTGGTGGCAGCCTTCAAGGCCACCCTGCAGGAAACCCTAGAGGCCGACCTCCTGCTGCATGTCATCGATGCCGCCGACGAACGCCTGCCGGACAATCGCGCCCAGGTCCATGCCGTGCTCGACGAGATCGGTGCCATGGATATTCCGCGCATCGAGGTCTTCAACAAGGTCGACCTGCTCGACCGGGAGCCCGGCATCGATCGCGACGCGTCCGGGCGGGTGCGCAGGGTCTGGCTCTCGGCCCGCACCGGGGCCGGTCTGGAGCTGCTGGAACAGGTGCTGGCCGAACGCTTTGCCGACAGCTTCATCGAAGGCGAGGTGGTGCTGGCCCCGGCAGAAGGGCAGTTGCGTGCCCGTCTGCACGAACTGGGTGCCGTGCAGGACGAACACTGGGACGAGGGTGGCCAGTGGCAGGCCCGGCTGCGGCTCAATCGGCGTGACTATGCGCGCCTGCGCAAGACGCACGCGGCCATGCCCGCACTCGAACCCGAGGTTTCCGAACCCTGGGAGCGGCAGGAAACCGGGCAGAGCGTGAGGTAGTGGGCCCGGCTGCAGGCTGCTAGAATGCCGGCCGAAGCATGAAACGAGCGCGCCCGGCGGGCGCATGACTGGAGAAGCACATGCCCTGGAACGAACCTGGCGGCAACAATCAGGACCCCTGGAGCGGCGGCGGTCGCAATCAGGGGCCGCCCGATCTCGACGAGGCCTTTCGCAAACTCTGGAACCGGCTGCGCGGCATGCTCGGCATGCGCCCCGCACGTGGTGGAGGCGGCGGTGCCACCGGTACCTCGGTCGTCGTGGTCGTGGTCGTTCTGGCCGTGCTCTGGCTGGCCTCGGGCATCTACATCGTGGGGCCCGGAGAGAAGGCCGTGGTGTTCCGCTTCGGTGCCTTCAAGGATGTTACCGATCCCGGCCCGCACTGGCACCTGCCCTGGCCCATCGAGCACCGCGAGGTGGTCAACTTTACCCAGGTGCGCGACAGCCAGCACCGTTCCATGCTGCTCACCCAGGACGAGAACATCATCGATATCGAGCTGGCCGTGCAGTATCGCGTCAAGGACGCGCGTGACTACCTCATCAATGTGCGCGGGCCCGACATCACCCTGCGCGATGTCGTCGACAGCGTGATCAGCGAGGTGGTGGGCCAGAACACCATGGACTTCATCCTTGGTGATGGGCGTTCGGTCGTTGCCACCGAGTCCAGGGTCAAGATCCAGAAGCTGCTCGACAGCTATGGTACCGGTATCGAGGTGCTGTCGGTCAACCTGCAGCAGGCGCAGCCGCCCGAGGCGGTCCAGAGCGCCTTTGCCGATGCCATCAAGGCGCGCGAGGACGAGGCCCGCTTCCGCAACGAGGCCGAGGCCTATGCCAATGGCATCCTGCCGCTGGCACGCGGCGAGGCCGCCCGTATCGAGCAGGAAGCCACCGCCTACAAGGAAAAGATCATTGCCATGGCCGAGGGTGACGCGTCGCGCTTCACCCAGCTCGTCAAGGCCTACCGCAAGGCCCCGGAGATCACCCGCAAGCGGCTCTATATCGAGACCATGGAGGCCGTCCTCGGCGATGTCTCCAAGGTGCTGGTCGACATCAAGAACGGCAACAACCTGATGTACCTGCCGCTGGACAAGGTGATGCAGGGCGGGGCAGCGGCCATGCCCAGGCAGTCCGGCGCTCTGGACAACACCCTGCAGTCGTCCAAGTCCATCAGCCGCAGTACGCTCGGCAACCGGGGTGACGGCATGCGCTCCAGCTCGCGCTCCACCCTGAGGGAGGCACGCCCATGAACCTGCGCATACTCGGTATTCTGGCCGCCATCGTCGTTGTTCTGGTGAGCATGTCCGCCTACACCGTGGACGAGCGCGAGCGGGCCATCCTGCTCAAGCTGGGCAAGATCGAACAGGCCGACATCGGCCCCGGGCTGCACTGGAAGCTGCCGTTCGTCAACAACGTGCGCTACTTCAGCAGCCAGGTACTCACGCTCGATGCCCCGCCCGAGCGTTTCCTGACCAGCGAGAAGAAGAACGTCATCGTCAACTTCTTCGTCAAGTGGCGCATCGATGACCTGGTGACCTACTTCCGTGCCACCCGCGGTTCCGAGGCCCAGGCACAACTGCGCCTGGCCCAGATTATCAAGGACGGCCTGCGTAACGAATTTGGCGAGCGCACCATTCAGGAAACGGTATCCAAGGAACGCTCGCAGATCACCGAAGTCCTGCGCATCAAGGCCAACGAACTGACCGACGATCTGGGCATCAAGGTGGTGGATGTCCGTATCACCTCCATCTCGCTGCCGGAAGAGGTCAGCGAATCGGTGTACGAGCGCATGCGCGCCGAGCGTGACCGTGTGGCCAAGGACTTCCGTGCCCGTGGTCGTGAAGCGGCCGAGCGCATCCGTGCCGAGGCCGATCGCAAGCGCACCGTCATTCTTGCCGAGGCCTACCGTTATGCCGAGCGCCTGCGCGGCGAGGGCGATGCGAAGGCAGCAGAGATCTATGCCAGGGCCTATGGACAGGACAAGGACTTCTACGACTTCTATCGCAGTCTCGAGGCCTACCGGCAGACCTTCAGCGGCAAGGATGACCTGATCCTGCTGGACGAAAAGTCCGAGTTCTTCCGCTACTTCGGGAAGTCCAAGTAAAGCTGCGACTGCCGGCCCGTTCGGGGCCGGCAGTCTGCGTTGCCGTGTTCGGAGTCGACCGCCATGTGGGATGATCTGCTCGCCGCCACCGCGCTCGTGCTGGTGTTCGAGGGCATGCTGCCGTTCCTGAGTCCCCGCATGTACCGGCAGGCCGTCGAGCAGCTTGCGCGCATGCCGGACGGGTTTCTGCGCCGTTTCGGCCTCGGCCTGATGCTGGCGGGGCTCGCGTTGCTGTATATCGTTCGTCATTGAGGCCCGTTTGAGGCATAATTCCGCCGTTTCGACCATCGAGATCAGTCCATGAGTTCCGACGACCGCTGGCTGCTGCCGGAAGGCATTGACGAGGCCCTGCCCGAGCAGGCGCGCGCACTCGAGCAGATGCGCCGCCAGATCCTCGACCTCTATGCCAGCTGGGGCTACGAGCTGGTGATGCCGCCCTTCATCGAGTTTCTCGAGTCGCTGCTTACCGGTACCGGCCATGATCTCGATCTGCAGACCTTCAAGCTCACCGATCAGCTCAGTGGCCGCATGATGGGCATTCGAGCCGACATGACTCCCCAGGTGGCACGCATCGATGCCCATCGTCTGGGGCGCGAAGCACCCACCCGACTGTGCTACATGGGCACCGTTCTTCATACCCGCCCTGCACAGCTTGGCGGTTCGCGCAGCCCGTTGCAGATCGGTGCCGAGTTGTATGGGCACAGTGGACTCGACAGCGACTTCGAGGTCCTGTCGCTGATGCTCGAGACCTTCCGCCTGTGCGGGATCGGACGCATCCACCTCGATCTTGGCCATGTCGGCATCTATCGTGCTCTGGCGCGCAGCGCCGGCTGGGACGAGGAGCGGGAGCTGGAGTTCTTCGACATGCTTCAGCGCAAGGCGCGTACCGAAATCGATGACTTCCTTGCCGGGCAGTCCATTGATGCCGCCCTGCGCAAGGCGCTCTCTGCGCTCATTGATCTCAATGGGGGGGTCGAAGTGCTCAACGAGGCGCGCCGCCTGCTTGGCGGCATGGATGGCATTCCGGCGGCCATCGATAGCCTGGAAGCGATCAGCCGCAGACTCTCGGAATGCTATCCGGATGTCGCCGTCAATCACGACCTCGCCGAACTGCGTGGCTATCACTATCACACCGGCCTCGTCTTTGCTGCCTATGTGCCGGGGCAGGGCAGGGAGATTGCCCGCGGCGGGCGCTACGATGACATCGGCCGTGTCTTCGGCCGAGCTCGTCCGGCCACCGGTTTCAGTACCGATCTCAAGACCCTGTGGCTGTTGGGTGGACATGCCCGAACCGAGCCGCGCTGCTGCATTCTGGCTCCTGCCGAGGGCCCGGGGCTCGATGAGGCAGTCGCCACACTGCGTGCCGAGGGTCGCTGCGTGGTGCGGGCGCTGGAAGGGCAGCAGGCCGGCGCCGGCGAGATGGGCTGCACGCACGAGCTGCGCCTTGAAGACGGGGCCTGGCAGGTTGTCCCCGTTGCCTGATTCCGTACTGAACCATATTCAACAGAGGTAAATCGTTTCATGGCCAGGTTCGCAGTCGTTCTGGGCACTCAGTGGGGTGACGAAGGCAAGGGCAAGATCGTTGATCTGCTCACCGAGGACGCCGCTGCGGTGGTCCGCTTCCAGGGCGGGCACAATGCCGGCCACACGCTGGTCATCGGCGAGGAAAAGACCGTCCTTCACCTGATCCCCTCGGGTATCCTGCGCGAGGGGGTGGAATGCCTCATTGGCAATGGCGTGGTGCTTTCGCCCGAGGCCCTGCTCAAGGAAATGAACAAGCTGGAGGAGAAGGGCGTGCCCGTCCGCGAGCGGCTGCGCCTGTCCGAGGCCTGTACCCTCATCATGCCGTACCACATCGCCCTGGATCATGCCCGCGAACAGGCGCGGGGCAAGGCCGCCATCGGCACCACTGGCCGCGGGATTGGGCCCGCCTACGAAGACAAGGTGTCGCGCCGGGGCCTGCGTCTGGGTGACCTGTTCCACCGCGAGCGCTTTGCCTCCCTCCTTGGCGAGGTGCTCGACTACCACAACTTCGTGCTCAAGAACTACTTCAAGACCGACACCATCGACTTCCAGAAGACCCTGGAGGATGCCTTGGCCTTTGCCGATATCCTCGAGCCCATGGTGGCCGATGTGCCGGCCCGTATCTGTCACTACCGCGAGGCAGGCGCCAATGTACTGTTCGAGGGGGCGCAGGGTACCCTGCTCGACATCGATCATGGCACCTATCCCTATGTGACCTCCTCCAACACCACGGCCGGCGGGGCCTGTACCGGGAGCGGGGTAGGGCCGTTGGACCTCGATTACGTGCTCGGCATCACCAAGGCCTATACCACCCGCGTGGGCTCCGGACCGTTCCCGACCGAGCTGTTCGACGAAGTGGGCAAGTTCCTGGCCGAAAAGGGCCACGAGTTCGGCTCCACCACCGGGCGAGCGCGACGCTGTGGCTGGTTCGATGCCGTGGCCCTGCGCCGCTCGGTGCAGATCAACAGCGTGAGTGGCCTGTGCATTACCAAGCTCGATGTGCTCGATGGGCTCGAGACACTGCGCATCTGCGTGGGCTATCGCTGCAATGGCACCCTCCACGAGGTGCCACCGGTCGATGCCGCCGAATACCTCTCCTGCGAGCCCGAGTACATCGAGCTTCCGGGCTGGAGTGAATCCACCGTGGGCATCACCGAGTACGACCGGTTGCCGGCCAATGCCCAGGCCTACCTCAAGGCCATCGAGGACAGCGTGGGTGCCCCGATCGACATGATCTCGACTGGTCCCGAGCGGAGGCAGAACATCATTCTGCGACATCCCTTTGCCCGCTGAGCGTGGGCATCATTTCCACATATAAAGCAAGGGTGTATCATGCGCGATTTCCGGCGTATGCATTGCGTTTCTTAACCGACTTGCCACAACGGAGACCCGTTATGAACACATCGTCCCGACTGCTGCTCCTGGTTGCCCTGTCCCTGCCTCTTCCGGCGCTTGCGGAGCATCCGCAACATGCCACCCACGAAGGGGCGCATCATGCCCCGGTGGCCGATTCCGTGATTGCCTTGCAGCGCCAGCACCTGGCCGAGAATACCCGGGGCAAGGGCTTTGGCCCGCAGTCACCGCGCGATATCGACAACCCCGTTGGCCGCAATCCGGTGATCTTCAGTGCAGCGCCACCCGCGGCGCAGATGAACCTGTGCAATATCCACTTCCACAAGAATGCCGAACACAAGGGCGGGGAATTTACCCGCTATGCCGGTAATGGCGACGGGCACGGCTACCTCAGCGGGTATCAGTACACCGGTCATCTTGCCCCTGCCGAGCTCAAGCCGACGGAAGAGCCCGTTTGCCCCAGTGAACACGGTGACCTCAAGCCGGGTGACACCATCGAGGTGCACTATGTCTACTCGACCGCGCAGGTCAAGCCGGGCCCCACGCTGGGCTCCTGCCTGAGCGAGTCCATCAAGAACCCCCAACTCCGTGTCGAGGCGCAGGTCTATGTGCTCGTCAATGACGCCAAGGCGCGAAACTTCATGGAGCTCACTCGGCATGGCAAGGTCAACGGCCGCTACCAGGCACTCAATATCCCAAGTGATACCGGCACGCCGGTCCAGTATGCCGGTTCCACGACCGGCCCCGGCTACAACGAGAAGGGCTCACCCTACCAGGTCACCTGGAGTGTTCGTCCCCGGGTAGCCAAGGTCAATATCGAAACGGTTGGCCAGTGGTGCAAGGGCAATGTATTCAAGGAAGACCATGCCCACGGCGTGCGCAACCTGGTCATCAACCCCGATCTGCTTTCTCCCATGCAGGCACGATAAGGGAACCTGCTCATGAACCGACGGGGCCGCGCATTGCGCGGCCCCGTCGGTTTTGTGAACGCCCGACTTGCATTCGGGCTGGCAGGTGCGAGAAAGGGAAGAGCATGTCCCGGCAAATCACTGCCTTGCGTATTTCATGTTTCTTGCCGGGTGTGCTTGCAGCTCTGTCGGTCAGTAAAGGGACACTCAAATAGAGTGATGTGCCCGGCACAGGCAACGGCCACCGGCAGCAGGCGTATGTTGGCGGGATGAGCGCGGAATCAAACAGGGCCCGCGTTGCGGGCCCTGTTGTCTTCGTATGACCAGGCGGGTTATTCGCTGGTTTCTTCGGCCTTCTTGCGTGCGGCCTCGGCCTTTTCTGCCGCTTCACGCTGGGCGCGGGTCTGCACCTGAACGAGCCCTGAGTCTTCCACCAGTGGGCTCTTCGGCGGCTCCTTGAGTTCGACCCTTGATTCCTTGACCTCGGGCTGGATGGGGGCCTCGGCCGGCTTGACGATGGGTTCCTTGCGGCTTTCCACCTGCTGGAGGTTTTTGTCGGTAGATTGCTGCCGGGCCATGTTTTCTGCCTGTGCCGGATTCGCCGTCTTTTCGGCGTCAGCAGGTGCCTGCCCGGGCCGGGTCTTGGCCATGTCGGTGACTGTGGCGGGTTCAGGGGCAGACTTGCTGGAAGCTGCTTCAACCTGCGACGCGGGTTTGGCCGGCTTTTCCGGTACAGAGGGCTGCGGTGCCTCGGTGGCAGCCGGTTTTTCCCCTGCAGACGGCGCCGATTCGGCGACTGGCTGATCCGTGGCCGGGACAGGTGTCTCGGCAGGTGTGCCGGCATCCTGGGGAGCAGCCTCTGCACGGGCGGCCTCCTTTTCGGCCAGTCGGGCGGCATTCTCCGCCTCGGTGCGCTTTTTGCGCTGCTGGCGACCCTGCTGGCGGTTGTCGCCATTGCTGCTGCGGTTGCCGCGCCCGCCGCGTCCCTTGCCCTGCTGTTGACGGGGCTTTTCGGACCCGGCTTCACTCTTTCTGTCCTGGGGTTCGGCTATTGGCTCTGCCTTCTCCGTACGGGCCGTGGCTTCGGCTGCCTTTTCCGCTTGCGACCGGGTGCCTTCCGTGCGCTGCTTTTCCGCGGGCTGTTCATTGGCGCTGGTCTGCCGCGCCTTCTGCTGGGCCTGACGGGGCTCAGTCGCTGCCCTGTCTTGCTGGGCGTCCTTGCGGCGGGCATTGCCCTGCTGTTTCTGCTGTTTGCCACCGCCCGACTTCTGCTGCTGGCCGCCATTGCGTGCCTGGGTCTTCTGGCCCTGCTGCTGACGGTTGTCGCCCTCTCCGCGGTTGCGGCCGCGACCTCCACGCCGGCGCCCGCCACGCTTGCGGCCATTGCCACCGGCCTGCGCCTGCTTGGGCTTTTCCGGTTCTGGAGCCGGTTGGGCCTCTCCGGCACCGAACAGGGCATTCCACAGGCGTACGAACAGGCCCGGACCCTGCGGCGGCTGGGTTGCCTCGGCCGCGGGTGCCGGCAGTTGACTGCGGCCAGCGGCCTGCTGTGCCGGCTGTTCCGGCCGCGGCTGGGGCGGCGGAGCCGGTTGTGCGGGTACCACGGTCTGGACTGCGGCAGGTTCCGGTGTGCTGGCATTGATGCGAGCCGATTCGGGGATGACAATTTCCTCGGCCTCGGCCAGCTCGTAGCTGCTCTTGCCCTGCATCTCTTCGGGCAGCTCGTTGACGCGGATACGAATGACCTCGAAGTGCGGGGTCTCCATGTGGGGATGGGGCACCACGGTGACCTCGACCCGGTTGCGCTCCTGGATGCGGACGATGTCGTCGCGCTTTTCGTTGAGCAGGAAGCTGGCCACTTCGACAGGGACCTTGGCCACGACACGGCCGGTCTTGTCCTTGAGCGCCTCTTCCTCGATCAGGCGCAGGATGGACAGAGACAGCGACTCGACACCGCGGATGGTGCCCTGTCCGCTGCAGCGGGGGCAGACGATCTGGCTGGACTCGCTGAGGGCCGGTCGCAGGCGCTGGCGCGACATCTCGAGCAGGCCAAAACGGGAGATGCGGCCGATCTGGATCCGTGCACGGTCGGCCTTCACGGCCTCGCGCAGGCGGTTTTCGACCTCGCGCTGGTGCTTGCTCGGCTGCATGTCGATGAAGTCGATGACGATCAGGCCGCCCAGGTCACGCAGGCGCAGCTGGCGGGCGATCTCGTCGGCCGCCTCGAGGTTGGTGTTGAGTGCGGTTTCCTCGATGTCGCTGCCCTTGGTGGCGCGTGCGGAGTTGATGTCGATGGAGACCAGCGCCTCGGTGTGGTCGATGACGATGGAGCCGCCGGAGGGCAGGGAGACCTCGCGCTGGAAGGCGGACTCGATCTGGCTTTCGACCTGGTAGCGGTTGAACAGGGGAACGCTGTCCTCGTAGTACTTCAGCTTGCGCAGGTTGTGAGGCATGACCTGCTGCATGAAGTCGTGTGCCTGCTGGAAGACCTTCTTGTCGTCGATGATGATCTCGCCGATGTCACTGCGGAAGTGGTCGCGCAGGGCACGGATGATGACGTTGCTTTCCTGATAGATGAGGAACGGACCGGGACGCGAGTCGGCGGCCTTGGAAATGGCCTCCCACAGGGTCTTGAGGTAGTCGAGGTCCCACTGCAGCTCTTCGGCAGTGCGGCCGACGCCGGCCGTGCGCACGATCACACCCATGCCCTCGGGAATGTCGAGTTCCTTGAGGGCCTCGCGAATCAGCTGGCGGTCCTCGCCCTCGATACGGCGGGAGACACCCCCGGCGCGGGGATTGTTGGGCATCAGGACCAGATAGCGGCCGGCCAGGCTGATGAAGGTGGTCAGGGCCGCGCCCTTGTTGCCACGCTCTTCCTTCTCGACCTGGACGATGAGCTCCTGGCCTTCCTTGATGGCATCCTTGATGATCGGACGGCCCTTGTCATCGACCGCCTCGGGGTCGAAGTACTGGCGCGAGATCTCCTTGAAGGGGAGAAAACCGTGGCGTTCGGCGCCGTAATTGACGAAGGCCGCCTCGAGACTGGGTTCAACGCGGGTGATGACCGCCTTGTAGATGTTGGCCTTCTTCTGTTCCCGGGAAGGGGTTTCGATGTCGAGATTGTAGAGCTTCTGGCCATCGACCATGGCCACACGCAGCTCTTCGGGCTGCGTGGCATTGATCAGGATTCGTTTCATTTGGGGCTCGCAATTCGGTTGGGTCTGCCAGGGCAGGAACGGGCCGGGCAGGTGCGCAGGCCGGCGCCCGCGCAGGACGCGTATTCGCCAGGGCGGCGCACAGCAGCAGCCAGACCTGGAGGAGTGCTTCCAGGCCGGCCGATCTGCTGGTCATGTTCGCTACTGCATTTGGCAAGGCGCGTTCCATTCGGCAGACATGTGGGTCCGGTTTGCCGGAGACATCCCCGCGGGGCGGGGTCGTGCCTCCGGCCTTCGGGCAGCAGCGGCCGGGCCGGCTGCCCGTGGTGTATGTACAGGCATTGATTCCGGCGCTGGGGCAGTGGTTCTGCAGGTTCGGAAGTTCCGAATGCCGGCTTGGCTGCTTTGAAGAAGGGCGGGCCAGGGACGGCGGCCTGCGCGCAACCCGCTGGGCGGGCACTGACAGGCTGGAATCAATGTATCCACTATAGCAAAAAAGACACACTCCCTTCAATTTTTCGCAAAATCAGTCCGTTGGAGGATGAGGCTCTGGTATCATCCCGGTATGGAATCCACGACCGAAAACCGCCAATCGGGCCCGCCTCCCGCTGGCCTGCGCCGGGAGTCGTCCCATGCCTGAGGCCCGGCCGGGTGTGCGCAAGGCCCGTGTCTCCGAGCAGGAGGCAGGCCAGCGCATCGACAATTACCTGCGGCGCGTGCTGGGCGGTGTGCCGAAGTCGGCCGTGTATCGCGTGTTGCGCAAGGGTCAGGTCCGCGTCAACGGGCGCCGTATCAAACCGGAGTATCGTCTGCAGCCGGGCGACGAGGTACGTATTCCTCCATTGCATACGGAAGAAAAGGCGCATGCCGAACCACCTGCCGCGGTGGTGGCGGATTTCGAGCAATGGGTGCTCGTGGAAGATGAGTGGCTGATGATCGTGAACAAGCCGGCGGGCATTGCCGTACATGCCGGTTCGGGCCTGTCCTGGGGGCTGATAGACGTGGCTCGGGCCGCGCGGCCCAATGCCCCCTTCCTGGAACTGGCCCACCGGCTCGATCGCGAGACCTCCGGCTGCCTGATCCTGGCCAAGGAACGAAGGGCACTGAACAGCCTGCATGATCTGCTGCGGACTCACAGAGGCATGGACAAGCGCTATCTGGCCCTGGTGGCGGGTCGATGGCAGGGTGGCGTGCGCGAGGTGCGGCTCGATTTGGGTCGGGTAGAGGGTGGCCGTGAGAAGATGGGTGTGGTTGATGAAGGGCGCGAGGCGGTAAGCCGATTCCGTCCGTTGCAGCGCCTTGCGGACGCAACCCTGATGGAGGTCCGGATCGATACCGGCCGTACCCACCAGATCCGCGTGCAGGCGGCCCATCTGGGCCATCCGGTGCTGGGGGATGAGCGGTATGGCGACCATCGCCTCAACCGGGAATGGCGCCGGCGCGGGCTGAAACGCATGTTCCTGCATGCCTGGCAGCTGGAGTTCCGCCTGCCGCTGACGGGTACGCGGTATCAGGCCGAGGCCCCGCTGCCGGACGCGCTGAAGACCTTGCTCGATGGCCTTGAGCCGGCCTGAATCACCCCCATCTGCGGCACATGGATCAGCATACCCGGTTAACCTCGCGCTATCCCCTGGTCGTCTTCGACTGGGACGGCACGTTGATGGATTCGGAGGCGCGTATCGTGCAGAGCATGCACGCGGGCATCCGCGATGCCGGCATGCCGGAGCGCCCGGATCAGGCCATTCGCGGCATCATCGGCCTGGGTCTGTGCGAGGCGGTGCGCAGTCTCTTTCCGGAGGCCTCGGAGGCCGAGATTCTTCAGGTATGCGAGGCCTACCGCACGCATTACTTTGCCAACCGGACGCCTTCGCCCCTGTTTCCGGGTGTGCGCGAGATGCTGGAACAGCTGCGTTCGGCCGGTCACTGGCTGGCGGTGGCTACCGGCAAGTCGCGCCGTGGACTCGACGAGGCCCTGGAGCAGACCGGCCTCGGCCCCCTGTTCGAGGTGACGCGCACGGCCGACGAAACCGAATCCAAGCCGCATCCCCGGATGCTGGAGGAGATTCGGGCCGAACTGGGGTTGCCGTCCGAGGCAGGGCTGATGGTAGGTGACTCCCGGTATGATATCTTGATGGCCCATGCCGCCGGCATGGATGCCCTGGCGGTGGGCTGGGGCGTGCAGGCGCCAGACGTCCTGCTGGAACACCACCCGGCCGGACTGGTGCATGAAATTCGGGAAATCCCGCACTGGCTGGCCACCACTGCGCAACAAGCCTTCGAGGAGTCTGAATGAGCGAGCAGCAACAGCAGCCCGGATGGGAGCGTGATGCCATCGAGCGTCTGGCCCGGGAGGGCCTGGTAGAGCAGCGGCGCAGCCGTCGCTGGGGTATCTTCTTCAAGCTGCTGGGGTTTGCCTATCTGTTCGTGCTGCTCGGGCTCATGGTGGGCAATCAGGATATCGATCTGGCCGAGGTGGAGCCCCATGTGGCCCTGGTCGATCTCAAGGGACTCATCGCCGACGAGGAGCCGGCCAGTGCCGACAACGTGGTCAAGGGGCTGCGTGATGCCTTCGAGGCGGAGAAGAGCGTGGGCGTGATCCTGCGCGTCAACAGCCCCGGCGGCAGCCCGGTGCAGGCAGCCTACATCAACCGCGAGATCCGGCGCCTGCGCAAGGAGTATCCGGACAAGCACATCTATGCCGTCATTACCGACATCGGTGCCTCCGGCGGCTATTACGCGGCGGTGGCCGCCGAGCGCATCTATGCCGATGCCGGCAGCATCGTCGGTTCCATTGGTGTGCGCATGGACGGCTTCGGCTTCGTCGATGCGATGCACAAGCTCGGCATCGAGCGGCGCCTCCTGACCGCTGGCGAACACAAGGGGATGCTCGACCCCTTCCTGCCCGAGCGTGAGGACGAGGTGGCGCATGTCAGGCACATGCTCGACCAGATCCACCAGCAGTTCATCAACGTGGTGAAAGAGGGCAGGGGAGACCGGCTCAAGGATGACCCGAGCATCTTCAGCGGTCTGTTCTGGACCGGGGAGGAGGCGCTGAAACTGGGCCTCGTCGACGGGCTGGCCAGCCCGGGCGAGGTCGCGCGCAGCGAGTTCGAGCAGGAGAACATCGTCGATTACACCGTGCAGGAAGGGCTGCTCGATCAGCTTACCCGCAAGCTGGGCAGTGCCGCCGCCCGTACACTGGTGCGCGAGGGCTTGCTCGGGGCGCCCCTGTTGCACTGATCTGTCCCTTGGTACGGGCTGGCAACGGCGTCACATTGGCGTATCATCAGCAGGGAAACAATTCCCACACAAACAAACCAGGGACCGAAAATGGCCAGTGAGGTCTATATCGGCCGGCAGCCGATCTTCAACCGCAAGCTCAAGACAACAGCCTACGAGCTGCTCTACCGTGATACCGAGGACAACCGCAGCGATCTGAGTGGTGATGCCGCCACCTCGCGCGTCATCATTAATGCCTTCATCGAGATCGGGCTGGAAAACATCATTGGCCCGCACGATGCCTTCTTCAAGCTGACCCGCGGGTTCCTCGTCGATCAGGAGCTGGGTATCTTCCCGCCCGAGCGCACCGTGTTCGAGGTGCCCAGTGACATCGAGGTGGACGACACCCTGATCAGTGCCATCAAGGCGCTCAAGGATCAGGGTTATCGCATTGCGCTCGACAATTTCGTCATTCGCAAGGAGATTCTCCCGCTGCTGGCGGTGACCGATATCGTCAAGATCGATACCAGCCAGCTCGAGGAGGAGCAGATCCGCAAGCATGTGGAAGTGCTCAAGCCCAAGGGCATCAAGCTGCTGGCGCAGAAGGTGGAGACCCCGGAGCAGTTCAACCTGTACCAGGATCTCGGCATCGACTTCTTCCAGGGGTACTTCTTCGCCAAGCCTACCGTGGTCAAGAGCAAGCGCGTGCCGGCGAACAAGATGACGGTCATGCAACTGCTGGCCCGCGTCAACGACCCGAACGTGAGCATGGACGAGCTGGCCGAGCTCATCCAGCAGGATGTGGCGCTCAGTGTCAAGGTGCTCAAGTACGTCAATTCACCCATTACCGGGCTTTCGCGCGAGATCGACTCCATCCAGCGCGCCCTGATCCTGCTGGGCGTGGACATGATCAAGTACTGGGTCTCCATCATGGCCATGTCCGATCTTGCCAGCGAGGACAAGGCAGATGAGCTCGTCACCACCCTGCTGGCCCGGGCCCGTACCTGTGAGCTGCTGGCCAGGGAGGTGGGCGCAGAGAATCCGGCCAGTTATTTCACCGTGGGCCTGTTTTCCGCGCTCGATGTGGTCATGGAGACCGACATGGAAACGGTGCTCGCGCAGCTGCCGCTCATCGACGAGGTCAAGCAGGCCCTGCTGCACCTCAAGGGAGACATGGGGCAGGCCCTGCGCTGTACCATGGCACTCGAGTCCGGCTTCATCGACGAGGCCGACTTCCATGACCTGGATGACGGCACGCTGGCCCGCATTAACCGCGAGGCCATGCACTGGGCCGACACGGTGCGGGCGCACGCGGCCTGAACCCGTTCCCGCGCGGGGGCGCTGCCACACATGAACAGGAAACAGGAAAAACACGACAATGGCCACGGCATTTATCGGCAGACAACCCATCTTCAATCGCAAGCTGCGTACGCATGCCTATGAGCTGCTTTATCGGAGCGATTCCGGAGAAAAGTCGAATATCGGGGATGACGCCGCTGCCACTTCCGGGCTCCTGCTCGATCTGCTCACGGAGGTGGGGCTGGAGCGTATCGTCGGCAATCATCCTGGCTGGGTGAATGTGCCGGAGCAGTTGCTTCTGGAGGGAAAGCTGGGCGAGATGCTGCCTACCCAGTGCGCCATCGAGGTGCTGGAAACCGTGCGGCCGACACCCGAGGTGCTGGAGCAGGTCAGGGCGCTGAAGCAGATGGGTTTTACCATCGTGCTGGACGACTTTGCCTGGACCGATGCGCACAAGCCGCTGGTCGAGCTGGCCGATGTGGTCAAGCTCGATGTGCTCGAGCATGACGACATGGCGCTGGCCTCGCACATGGAGCGCATTCGCCAGCTCGCTCCGGATGCGAAGCTGCTGGCCGAAAAGATAGAACAGCGCGAGCGCTTCAACGACCTGCAGGACATGGGCTTCGATTACTTCCAGGGCTATTTCTTTGCCCGGCCGCAGGTGGTCAAGGCCGAACGGATACCGGCCAACCAGCTGGCCGTGATGGAACTGATCGGGCGTGTCAACGATCCGGAAGTGGGTCTCCCGGAGCTGGCAGAAATCATCTCCCGCGATGCGGCACTCTCGATCAAGACCCTGCGCTATGTCAACTCGCCG
>RFHG01000008.1 GCA_003696465.1 Gammaproteobacteria bacterium
ACGACGCTTGCGGAAGCGGGCGGCGACAATGGCCAGCTCGACGTGATCCTGAGCGCGACCAATGGCACGGGCGGCCCGATCACGGTCAATTTCAGCCGCGGCGGCGTCGCGCAAAACAATGTGGACTACACGGACATTGGCCTGAGCGTGCAGATCGCGGCAGGCAGCGACCGCACGAGCATTGCGCTGACGGGCATCGACGACACGCTGCTGGAAGGCGACGAAGACCTGACGGTGACGCTGACGGGCGCGAGTGACGCGGCGATCAGCATCGGCGCGCCCGGGATCGTGACGGCGACGGTGACGGACGACGAAAACAGCCTGGGCGCTGTGGTCGCGAGCCTGTACACGGTGACGGGCAGCGCGAGCGAGAATCCACAGGCGAGCGGACAATTACTTGCGGCGCTGAGCGCGACGAACGCTACGGGCGGTCCGATCAGCATCTGGTACACGATTGGCGGCACGGCGAGCGGCGGCAGCGACTACACGGCGCTGAGCGGCACGGCCATCGTGGCCGATGGCGTGACGAGTGTCGCGATCGCGATCGATCCGATCGATGACGTGCTGCTGGAAGGCGCGGAAGACGTCGTGCTGACGGTGACTGGCACGAGCTGGCCGACGGTGGCGGTGGATGCATTTGCGGACACGGCGACGGTGACGATTGCGGACGACGAGAGTGCCGCGGGTGCGGTCACGGCGTGGATCCAGGCGATCGACCTGAGCGCATACGAGGCGACGGACACGGCAAGCATCGCGGTGATCCTGAGCGCGACCAACGAGACGGGCGCGCCGGTGACGGTGAGCTTTGTGACGGGTGGTCGGGCGATCAACGGCACCGACTACGCGAATATTGGCAGCAGCGTACAGATCGCCAACAGCGCGATCAGCACGGTGATCACGCTCAGCCCAACCGACGACAACCTGTTTGAAGACACAGAAGACATCGTCGTGACGCTGACGGGCGCGAGCAGCGCGGCGATCACGCGTGCCGCGCCATACAGCGTGACGGCGACGATCATCGATGACGAAGCCGACCAGGCGACGGACAACG
>RFHG01000538.1 GCA_003696465.1 Gammaproteobacteria bacterium
ATTTCCGGGATCAGCCCGAAGGGAGGCCGGCATGGATGCCGGCCTGTGGAGCGTAGGGCAGGAGCCCGTACGCTCCACCCCCGGAAATCGTGCCCGGAGACGGGAACCCCGAAGGGGCGTGTTCCGGGCCGCGTTTTCTTTGGTTCGTTTCTTTTGCGCGTGCAAAAGAAATGAACTCGTGCCCGCGCAGCGGGTACGAAACTTTCGGCAGTCAGCCTCCGTAGCATAACGGCTTGGCAAGGACGTTCATTCGCCTTCAAATGACACATTTGCATGCCGTTCCCTTCCCGACCCACTTACACCACAAGTACTGCTACGAGTACAATCGGCACCAGATTCCCGCTCAAGGAGCCGTGCATGACTCGCGAGATCATCGTTACCAACGAGGCCCCCAAGGCCATTGGCACCTACTCCCAGGCCGTGCGCGTGGGCGAGACCGTCTGGTTGTCGGGCCAGATCCCGCTCGATCCCGCGTCCATGGAACTGGTCGAGGGCGACATCGAGACCCAGATCCGCCGCGTGTTCGACAACCTTTCCGCCGTGGCCCGGGCGGCAGGCGGCAGCCTGGCCGATGTGGTCAAGCTCAATGTCTTTCTCGTCGACCTGGCCCACTTCCCCATCGTCAACCAGGTCATGGCCGATTATTTCGACGAACCCTATCCGGCCCGCGCCGCCATCGGCGTGGCGGCCCTGCCCAAGGGGGCACAGGTGGAAATGGACGCGGTGCTGGCCCTGGGCAGCGGTGCCTGAGCACGGCCCCGGGTTCACGGAAGAACCATGACCGCCGTCACCGAACTGCGCGGTGTCGGGCCGCGCCTGGCCGAACGGCTGGCGAAACTGGGCATTCATCGGGTCGAGGACCTGCTGTTCCACCTGCCGCTGCGCTACCAGGACCGTACCCGGGTGGTGCCGCTGGGCACCCTGCAGCCCGGCATGGAGGCCCTCGTCGAGGGCGAGATCGACCATGTCGAGGTCGTCGTGCGGCGGCGCCGGGCACTGCTGGTGCACGTCTCCGACGGAACCGGCCGTCTGCTGCTGCGCTTCTTCCATTTCTCGCGCGCGCAGCAGGAGGGGCTTGCACGCAAGGGCCGCATCCGCTGCTTCGGCGAGGCCCGCCGCGGACCGGCCTGCCTCGAGATCGTGCATCCGGAATACAGCCTGCTCGACCGCCAGGCGGCCATGACGCGGGTCGAGGAGTCGCTCCACCCCATCTACCCGACGACCGAAGGCATCAGCCAGAAGGTCTGGTTCAATCTCACCACCCAGGCACTGGAACGGCTCGATACACTGCCCGACCTGCTGCCGGAGGCACTCGCGGCCGCGCACGGGCTGCCCACCCTGCACGATGCCCTGCGCCTGGTGCACCGCCCACCCCCCGACATTCCTCCATCGGCACTGATCGAGGGCCGACACCCGGCCCAGCGCCGGCTCGCCTTCGAGGAACTGCTGGCCCACCACCTGAGCCTTGCCCGCCTGCGCCGTCAGAAGCGGGCCATCGCCGCACCGCCGCTTGCAGGCAGCCCCGAACTTGAGCAGGGCTTCCTCGAGACGCTGCCCTTTGCCCTGACCGGCGCGCAGCAGCGCGTGTGCGAAGAGATTCGCGCCGACCTCGCCCGTCCCCGGCCCATGCTGCGGCTGGTACAGGGTGATGTCGGCTCCGGCAAGACGGTAGTCGCCGCACTGGCCGCCCTGCGCGCCGTGGGCAGCGGGTTCCAGGCCGCCGTGATGGCGCCCACCGAGATCCTGGCCGAGCAGCACTTCCTCAAGTTCGACGAATGGTTCAGCCCGCTGGGCCTGCGCGTGGCCTGGCTCTCCGGCAGCCAGAAGGCGGCGCAGCGGCGCGAGCAGATGGCCCTGCTGGCCGATGGCCAGGCCCACATCGCCGTCGGGACCCACGCCCTGTTCCAGGACGAGGTCGCCTTCCGCAATCTGGCCCTGGTGATCATCGACGAACAGCACCGCTTCGGTGTACACCAGCGCATGGCCCTGCGCGACAAGGGGGCCGGGGCCGATCGCCAGCCCCACCAGCTCATCATGACCGCCACGCCGATCCCTCGCACCCTGGCCATGACCGCCTACGCCGACCTCGACCTGTCGGTGATCGACGAACTGCCGCCGGGGCGCACTCCTGTACGCACCGTGGCCATCCCCGACAGCCGCCGGGCCGAGGTGGTCGAACGCGTCGCCCGCGCCTGTGCCGAAGGGCGGCAGGCCTACTGGGTCTGCACCCTGATCGAGGACAGCGAGGCCCTGCAGTGCGAGGCCGCCGAGGCCACCTGGGCCAGCCTCACCGAGGCCCTGCCGGGCGTGCGGGTGGGGCTGGTACACGGGCGCATGAAGGCGGCCGAGAAGGAGGCCGTCATGCAGTCCTTCAAGAAGGGCGATCTCGACCTGCTGGTCGCCACGACCGTGATCGAGGTCGGTGTCGATGTACCCAATGCCTCGCTGATGGTGATCGAGAACGCGGAACGGCTGGGCCTGTCGCAGCTGCACCAGCTGCGCGGGCGGGTGGGCCGCGGCAGCGTGGAGAGCGCCTGCGTGCTCATGTACCACCCGCCGCTGTCCGATACCGCGCGCCAGCGCCTCGATGCCCTGCGCCGTACCACCGATGGCTTCGAGATTGCCCGCATCGATCTGGAACTGCGCGGCCCCGGCGAAGTGCTCGGCACCCGCCAGACCGGCAGCCTGCAGTTCCGCATCGCCGACCTCGAACGCGACGCCGACCTCGTGCCCGACATCCACCGAGCCGCCCGCCACCTGGCCGAAGCCGACCCCGACTGCGCCCAGGCCCTCATCGACCGCTGGCTCGGCGAGGCCGAGGCCTACGGGCAGGTGGGCTGAAACCTGCTCCATGCACTACCCTGAGCCTCGGGAGTTCCCATTGGCGGTCCCGGCAGGCTAAAATCCCACGCGCACGACAGACAGGGAGCGCACACAATGAACAGGGATCCGTTCCAGCCTTTTCCGTCCGATCCGTGGCAGCCTTTCCCGGACTCATGGGCCACGGAGGGCGTCCAGCCAGCCCCGGCACCGCCACAAGAACCACCCGTAACCGGCACGCCCCTGCGCCCCGAGCGCGATCCGTGGGAGGTGCTGCAGAAGCTTCAACCCCACTACAGCGACTGGCTGCGCATCCCCGACTCGGAGCTGTATCGAAGCTGGCGCCCCGGCAACAACGAACGGCTGTTCGTCTACGAACGCAAGCGCTGGCGGGCTGCCAACAGCCTCATGTTCGTCGAGATCGGCCAGCCGGTCCTTGCCCTGCGCAGGCGCCAGCCCGCACCGCACTCCACGCCCGTCGCCGCCCCGCCCCCCGCGCAGGCGGAACCCTCCCTGCCCCGGACCGCGGCATTGGAATGGCCGCCGGCCGTCTCGGTCTTCTTTCCCGAGTTCACGCACTGCGCGCATACCAAACCCTGTGGCTGCCGCTACGGCCCGGTCGACCTGGAGACCGAACGCGAGGTGGAATGGCGCGGCCAGGATGCCTGGCTGCGCGTCCATGGCTCCTCCAAGCGCGCGCAGGCGCTGCAGCTCGCCTGGGCAGGCCCCACCCGGGGCAGCGCCAACGTCCGGCTCGACGAGGCCGGCTACTGGTCCCACCGCATCCCGGTCAAGCCGGGCGAATATCGCCTGGAGGTCACCGCCCTCGGTCCGGGCGGCCAGGGCACCCGCACCGTGGAGCCGGTGCGGATCATTCACCACCAGCGGATCGTCGATCTGGCCTACGACACCAAAACCCGCCGCTTCATCGGCGTCCCCTACGACCTCAGGGACGCCCTGCGCGAGGCCGCACGCCCCCTGGACAAGGCCATCCAGGACTGGCTCGAGGCCGCGCGCAAAAAAGGGGGCGACGCGCAGGAAAAGGCCCGCAAGGAATCCGAGCTCCACCGCATCCTGCAACAGGTGGCCGGCGGGCCAATCGGCGGCGAGGCCGCCGGCGGCAAACCGCTGCGCGAGCTGATCCACTTCCGCGAAAAGCGCTGGTCCTATGTATCCGACCAGGAAGTAGAGCAAATGCTGCGCCGCGCCCCGGTGGTGGACACGCGCAAGGAACGCGAACACCTGGTCCGGAACGGGCGCCTCTCGACCGAACGCCTGCTCGAGCGCATGCGCAAGAAACTGCAGGACCAGCGCACACTGGAATTCGAGTACGACTCCGAACCGGCCTGGAAAGACATGAACGAGTGGGCGCGCGGGTTCAACCAGAACCCCGACCTCCTGCTCTACGAATACCGCGACGAGAACGACCAGCCGGTTTTCCGTGTCACCGACGAAGTGCGCATGCTGCGCTATACAGCCGGCGTCGGCGCCAGCGGCAAGTTCAATCTCGAGCAGGGCGAGGCCAGCTTCCACGCCGCCGCGCAGGCCGAACTCGCAGCCCTGCAGGGAGAGATGAAGGCCAGCCTGTGGCTGCCCAACGAAAACGGCCATGTCTTCAACGCCCTCGTTCCACTCAAGCGGCCCGAAGGCGGCCAGACCCACCGCGCGGTCGACCTCTGCACCCTGCGCGCACGCATCGAGGGAACCCTCAGCGGCTACGCCGGCGCCAGTGCCTGCGCCAGCCTCGACCTCGAGTTCGACATGGGCCGCGGCGGCAAGCCGGTGGTCATGCGTGGGGTCGAAAACCCCGCCGTCATTCGCCAAAAGAAGGACAAGCGCTTCAAGGCCCGCGCCATACGCAAGGACTCCGCCTTCGTCGGCATCCGCGCCGGCGCCGAGCTCACCGGCGCCGTTGAATGGGACAACCCCGACCACCGCGAGGGCTGGCAAGTCCTCGGCGAGCTGGGCGCTGAAGGCCAGCTGCAGGCCGGCCTGGGTCTGGAGCGCGAATATGCCATCGTGTTCGAAAAGGGGCTGTTCCACCTCCTGTTCAAGGCCTCGGCCGCCTTCGGCGTCGGCTGCGGCGGCGAGTTCCATTGCAAGGTGGGTTACGAGCACATCGCCTCACTGCTCATGCACGTCTACCAGCAGCTCATGCGCGCGGACTTCGACAAGCTGCTGTTTGTGCAGGAACTGGCATTTGAATACTTGTACCAAGTACACCTAAAAGCCATCTGGAAGGGGGCCAAAAACTTACAGGAGATCTATTCAGAAGGTTTCGATATTGTATTTGATTGGTGGGATGAAATTACAGAACGGCTAACCGATGCTTCCATGAATGAAAAGAAAAAAAGATCCATGGCCGAAGAGCTGGCAGTACACATTAACAATGGCAGATTGCATCTTGATCACATGGCTCCCGAAACCAAGGGGCATCTCCTGCGCGTGCTCTGCCACACCAGCATCTTCTCCATGGAAGAGGCACAGGAGCGCGCCATTATACGCGTGCTCGAGACCATCCGCTGCCGGCGCGACTTCCAGGAGACCCTGGAACACATGACCTACGACGGCTCGCGCATCCCCCAGGCCGAAGGCCGGCGCCTGCTCGAGTCCATTCTCGACGGCGCCGAGCACCATCAGTTCGATGAACTCCTGCTGCGCTGGCAGATGCGCCTTGCACACCTCGACAATCTGCCCGACCGTGCCCCCTATGGGCAGGCCGTCGCCGGGCTCACGAATGGAGTGGAAAACATCGCATGAACCGACTCATCCGTCACCTGCCGCTTTTCTGCCTCCTGCTCCCGCTTGCCGCCTGCGGCGGCAAAAACGAGGAGGCACAACAACAGGCCGTCCAGGCCCTCATCGACCGCACCCTCTCCGAGCTGGTCTTCGTCGAGGGCGGCACCTTCTGGATGGGCGACTACCTGCACGGACTCTACCCCGGCAACGAGGGCGAACCGCAGTGGTGGTCCATGGGCTCCGACAACAAGGTCCAGCACCAGGTCACCCTCGACAGCTTCCATATCCAGAAGCACGAGGTCACCTACGATGAGTTCGATACCTATACAAAGGCAACCCAACAGCCACTACTCCGGGAACGCTCTCTTCGAGGCAAAAGACCTTTCAGACAACCCAACCGTCCGGCCAATGCCAACTGGCACCAGGCCCGAGCCTATTGCTTGTGGCTCGGAGAGCAAACCGGCCTCCCCTTCGATCTGCCCACCGAGGCCCAGTGGGAATACGCCGCCCGCAGCCGTGGCCAGTGGGTCGGCGTGGCTACCGACGACGGCTATCCCGACTTTGGCCGCAACCTGCCCAACTTCGAGCGTTATCCGCATGATGTCTGCACCTACCCTCCCAATCCTTTGGGACTTTGCGACATGAGCGCCAATGTTGCTGAATGGGTGCTCGACTGGTATGCCACCGACTACTACCTGTATTCCCCCCAAAAAAATCCCCAAGGCCCACCCTCAGGGGAGCTGAAGGTTACACGTGGCGGTTCAATCATGACCGATCCACACCTGGCATGGAATGCTTATAGGCGCGATGCCAGCAACCCTGAAAAAGGCCTCTATATCCATGGCTTCCGTTGCGTAGTCAACACGGCCGAGCCTATCCCCCAGGCCCACATCCCGCCGGATGATGCCGAGATCAAACACCGCCTGGCCCGCGGCCTGCTGCCCCCGATCCACCCGCCGGGCTCCAACAACATCATCCTGCCCGACGAAAGCACCCGCTGCGCCTCCTGCCCGCACAACTGGCGGCAGCGCCCGTGGCGAGACAAATGACACCATGCATGACCGAAAGCTCCTCGCCGCAATAGCCCTCCTGCTCCCCCTTGCCGCCTGCGGCGGCAAAAACGAGGAGGCACAACAACAGGCCGTCCAGGCCCTTATCGACCGCACCCTCTCCGAGCTGGTCTTCGTCAAGGGTGGCACCTTCTGGATGGGCGACCACGTCCACGCGTGATCGTGGACAGGCCGGCAGGGCTCGGGCATCATCGGTTTCATGTTGCGCCTGACCCTGCTGTTATTGCTGTCTGCCCTCCTGGGTGCCTGTACGGTGCCGGCAGAGCGGCCCGTGGAGAACGAACCGCAGCTTGCGCTCCTGACCGAGCGGGTGGCGATTCGCCGTCTGCTGCGCGAGGGCAAGCCCGATCTTGCCCTGTTGCAGCTCGAGCCCCTGTTGCAAAAGGCACCGACCGACCCGGAGCTCAATGACCTGGCCGGACAGGCCCTGATCGCCACCGGCCAGCCGGAGGCGGCCCTGGCCCACTTCGACCGGGCCCTGCAGAAGCGGCCGCAGGATCCCGACCTGCTGGTAAACCGGGGGGTTGCACTGTGCCGGCTGGGACAGCGGCAGGAGGCCGAACAGACCTTTGTTCGGGCCGCCACCCTGCCGGGCATGAAGCATGCCGACACGGCACTGGTGAATGCCGGGCTGTGCGCCCGCCAGGCGGGGGATGCGGAACGGGCGGGGCGTTTCTTCCGTGCCGCCCTGCAGGCCAATCCGCGCTCGGCCGCCGCCCTCTATCACCTGGCGCGCCAGTCACTGGTGGAGGGCCGGCCGATGCAGGCACGGACCTATATCCTGCGTTATCAGGACATCGGCCCGAAGACGCCCAAGTCGCTCTTGCTGACCTGGCTCATTGGCGAGGCCAGCGGTGACGCGGGCCTGCAGCGGCAGGCCGCCGAGGCCCTCGTTGGCAGTTTTGCCGACAGCGAGGAGGCGGTGGCCTTGCGCGAGGGTCGCGCCGCGCAGCACATGGGCCTTGCGCCCGCGGCAGCGCCGCCCCCGACCGATGCAGAGGACGCCGCGACTGTCGCCGATATCCGCCCGGTGGGTGCCATGCTGTCGGCGCAGGTTACGGATGCGGACGAGCCGACGCCCCCTGCCTCGCGGCCTGAACAGGCCGAGCGGAAGACGCCCGCCCGAAAGGCACCTGTCGCCGAGACACAGGAGACCAAGCTGATGCCGGCGCCGGAGGTGGTCGGCCTTGAATGGCTGCAAGACCAGCCGGATGATCACTGGACTCTGCAACTGGCCGCCGGCAGCAACATGAAGGCGTTGCAGGCCCTGCGACCACGGCTGGATCCGAAAGGAGAGCACAGCGCCATCGTGCCCTTTGTGCGCGAAGGGAGCCTCCTCTACGCCCTGATCATGGGCAGCTACCCCGAGCGGGCGCGCGCGCTGGAGGCCCGCGCCGCGCTGCCTGCCGAATTCCATGCGGCCCGGCCGCGGCGATTCCGCTACATCCGGCAGCGGCTGGCCACCGTTCAGTCCGTGGAAGGCACCTCGTCGAGATAGGCCGACCAGTCGCGTGCATCGCGGCCAAAGGCAAAGAACTCGGGATTGAGCAGGGCCTCGCGCGTGTTGTAGCGCAGGGGCTGCA
>RFHG01000539.1 GCA_003696465.1 Gammaproteobacteria bacterium
ATTTCCGGGAACAGCCCGAAGGGAGGCCGGCATGGATGCCGGCCTGTGGAGCGTAGGGCAGGAGCCCGTACGCTCCACCCCCGGAAATCGTGCCCGGAGGCGGGAACCTGCGCAGCAGGCGCGTTCCCGGCCGCGTTTTCTTTGGTTCGTTTCTTTTGCGCGTGCAAAAGAAATGAACTCGTGCCCGCGTAGCGGGTACGAAATCAATGGCAAGTGGAAAAGGGGTCTGTCCCCATTTTCCGCCAGGGGTGCCAAGGTTCAGGGCCTGGAAAAGGGGTCTGTCCCCATTTTCCACGAAATCAATGGCATGGCAAGTGGAAAAGGGGTCTGTCCCCATTTTCCACGAAATCAATGGCAACCGGAAAAGCCAATGATGATACTCCGTGAACAAGACCTGCCCGCTTGCCCGTGACCCAAAACGAAACGCGCCCCCATGAAGGGGGCGCGCCATGCATCGAATGTTCGATGTGTACTTACAGGCTGTAGTACATGTCGAACTCGACCGGATGGGTGGACATGCGCAGGCGCGTGACCTCTTCCATCTTCAGGTCGATGTAGGCATCGATGCAGTCGTCGGTGAACACGCCGCCGGCCTTGAGGAAGTCGCGGTCGGCGTCCAGCGCGTTCAGTGCCTCCTCGAGGGAACGGGCCACCTTGGGAATGGCCTTTTCCTCTTCCGGCGGCAGGTCGTACAGATCCTTGTCCATGGCATCGCCCGGATGGATCTTGTTCTGGATGCCGTCGAGGCCGGCCATCAGCAGGGCAGCGAAGGTGAAGTACGGGTTGCCGCAGGAATCCGGGAAGCGGACCTCGATGCGGCGGGCCTTCGGGCTGCTGACGAACGGGATGCGGATGGAGGCGGAACGGTTGCGGGCGGAGTAGGCCAGCATGACCGGGGCCTCGAAGCCGGGCACCAGACGTTTGTAGGAGTTGGTGGAGGCGTTGGAGAAGGCGTTGATGGCGCGGGCATGCTTGATGATGCCGCCGATGTAGTACAGCGCGGTCTCGGACAGGCCACCGTAGCCGTCGCCGGCGAACAGGTTTTCGCCGCCCTTGGACAGGGACTGGTGCACGTGCATGCCGTTGCCGTTGTCACCCACCAGCGGCTTGGGCATGAAGGTGGCGGTCTTGCCGTAGTTGTGGGCCACGTTCTGCACCACGTACTTCAGGATCTGGTTGGCATCGGCGCGCTTGACCAGGGTGTCGAACTTGGTGCCGATCTCGCACTGGCCGGCCGTGGCCACCTCGTGGTGATGCACCTCGGTCTCGACGCCCATCTCCTCCAGCACCTGGCACATGGCGGCACGCAGGTCCTGCAGGGAGTCGACCGGCGGAACCGGGAAGTAGCCACCCTTGGGGCCCGGGCGATGGCCGATGTTGCCGTCCTCGTACACCTTTTCGGCGTTCCAGGAGGCCTCTTCGGAATCGACCTGGTAGAAGGCACCGGAGATGTCATCACCCCAGCGCACGTCGTCAAACACGAAGAACTCGGGCTCGGGGCCGAAGAAGGCGGTATCGGCGATGCCGGTGGACTTCATGTATTCCTCGGCACGCTTGGCTACCGAGCGTGGGTCGCGCTCGTAGCCCTGCATGGTGCTGGGCTCGATGATGTCGCAGCGCACGATGAGGGTGGAATCGGCGAAGAAGGGGTCCATGACCGCGGTGCTGGCATCGGGCATGAGGATCATGTCGGATTCGTTGATGCCCTTCCAGCCGGCGATGGAGGAGCCGTCGAACATTTTGCCTTCCTCGAACAGGCTCTCGTCGACGGTGTGGGCCGGCACGGTCACGTGCTGCTCCTTGCCACGGGTATCGGTAAAGCGCAGGTCGACGAACTTGACGTCGTTTTCCTGCATCATCTTCAGTACATCACTTGCAGACATGTGTGGCTCCTTGGTACGGATCAGATGGTGAGCGAAAATTTGTCCTGCCAGATAGTGCACGATTTGTGCCAGCCGGTAAAGCGCAAGGGACCGTGCTCCGGCGCCATTTTCGGGCCTGTAACCCGTGCGCTATGCACCATTATTGTGCGTCACGCACAATAATGGTGCATCAGCAGAAGTAGAGCCGGATCCTGCCCACGCCGGGCACCTGCCGTGCCGCCTCGTTGAAGCGGCGGGCCAGCTGCGCGCGCGCCTCGTCGCCGGACCGGGCCAGCTCCAGCGGCAGATACAGCTCGATCTCGATCTGGCCGTTGAGATAGTGCAGCTGATAGCGTCGGATCTGCTCGGCCTCGGGTATCTCCTGCCAGGCGGCGCGCAATTGCGGCAACAGCTCCGAGCGTAGGGGCAGGCCGGCATTGGGCGGACCTTCCTCGTCGTCCTCGGGATCGATGTGCACCATCACGTCCGCCAGCTCCTCGAAGCCCTGTATCAGGCGGATGCGCACCGTCTCGGCAATCTGATGGCCCTCCGACACGCTGATGCGCGGGCTGACCTGGATATGCACATCCGCCAGCGCCTGTCCGCCCATGCGCCGCGTGCGCAGCATGTGCAGGCTCTGAACCTCCTCCACTTCGAGGATCTTCGTGCGAATGGCCTGCACCGTCTCGGCATCCAGCCCGGTGTCGATCAGCTCCATCACGCTGTCGCGAATCAGCCCGCCGCCCATGTAGACGATCATCAGCGCCACCACCAGCGCGGCCAGCGGATCGAGCAGCGGCATGCCGAGCACGCTGCCCACCACGCCGGCCAGCACCACCAGCGACGAAACCACATCGGAGCGGTGGTGCCAGGCATTGGCCATCAGCATGTTGGAACGGATGCGCCGGCCGGCGGCGCGGGTATAGTGGAACAGCGCCTCCTTGGAGACGATGGCCAGGGCGGCAAAGAAGATGGCCAGCGGCTGCGGCTGCACCAGTTCGTTCACATGGATCAGGCGCAGCCCGGCGCGCCAGCCGATGCCGATGCCCACCAACACCAGGGCCAGGCCCAGAATCACCGTGGCCAGGGTCTCGATGCGCTGGTGGCCGTAGGGGTGCTCCTCGTCCGCCTCGCGGCTGGCCTCGTGGGCGGCAAACAGCACCAGAAAGTCCGTGGCCAGGTCCGAGAGCGTGTGCACGCCGTCGGCGATCACCGCCTGCGACTGGGTAAAGATGCCGCCGAAGATCTGTGCCAGGGAGAGAAACAGGTTGGTCGCCGCTCCCACCAGCGTCACCCGGCGCGTCACCTCCAGGCGCAGGGGCGCATCATCAGCAAGGGAAACGGGGGCGGGCTGCTCGCTCATGGTCAGGCTACGGGCTAGGAGAAGCGCTCATTCTAGGTGAGGCCGGGGCAATTCGCCACAGGCCGGCGGGCAACAGGACAAGGCCGGATGGTTCAGCGGATCAGCCGGCCTCGCCCACGCGAATGCGGATGCGGATCTCGCGCCCCGCCTCCTCGATGCCGAGCACCTCGTGGCCGTTGATGCGGCACCAGGCGGGTATGTCGTTCTTCACCCCGGGGTCGGTCGCTGTGACCACCAGCTCATCGCCGGGTGAAAGCCCGGCAATGAAATCCTGGGTGCGGATCACCGGCATGGGGCAGAGCAGGTTGCGGGTATCGAGTTCATGCGTCATGCCTGCATTGTGCGTGCAGCAAGCACGGCCTTCAAGGCCGTCGGGAGATGCCTGCGCCCGAGGCTTGCAAACAGCAGGGCCGCCAGCGTGAACAGGCCAGTCGTGCCGCCACCCCCACCCCCACCGCTGCTACTGGTGGCACAGCGGGCGACCGGAGTGGCAAGGGAGAGGGTGTTGTTTGCAGGCTCTGCGTCGTCATGTGGCCCGCTGAAGGTGAGCTGGAGGGTAACCGGGCTATCGGTTGTGCTGCACAGGCCGATTTCGGTCACGCTGGTCTGCAGCGGTGCAAGCGCCTGCACGGGGCAGCGCAGCAGGCCGGCACTCAGGCTGCAGGAGAGGGCGTTGCCGTCGAGTTGTGCGCTGATGTAGCGCACGCCGTCGGGCAGTGTCGCCACCAGATAACCCTGCCGCGCGGTGGAGGTGTTGTCGAGGTTATCGAGTTGCAGGCGCAGCCGGCTCAAGCCGCTGGCGTCGATGGTCTCCAGGTGAGTCAGTTGCAGGTCGACGGGCGGCACGGTGGCCGTCGGGGCGGGCATGTTCCAGCCCATGTCGCGCATGGCGGCCATTGCAAGGTTGTCGCGCCAGGTGGGCGTAGCAATGGGCTCCATCAGTTCGTCAGGAGACAGGGTGGTATCGAAGTGGGAGACAGAAGATCCTGCTTCGTAGGGGTCGGGGGCGTACATGAGCGGGGCATTGCCGCTATTGCTGCCGATGGTCTCGGTGCCGTTCCATACGAGCTTGTCAATGCTGGTGATGGCAACGGCACGATCGGGCGCGTCAAGTGTTGAAAGGGCTGTGGTCGTTCCGCTGACAGTGCTGGCGAGCTGCCGAAAATAGATGTCGGGCAGTTCGGCGCCGCTGGTGGAGGTTGGCAGACTCCCGTCCTGCGCGAGCAGGGTGACGAAGCCAAGCCCGTGCAGGAGTTCGTGCAGGGCGGTGGCGACGAAGTCCTGGTCCTGGCCCGGGGGCTGGCCGCTGAAGCCGTAATACCAGTGGGCGTTGCCGAGCACAGTGTTGCCGTCGACATCGCTGTTGAACACGGCTGTAATGTCGCTGCTGTCGGGGTCCAGATCCCGGTTGGCGACCTGGTTGGCCTGGGCGGCCGGGTAGAGCACGCCATTGCTCGGGTTGAGAAAGAAGCCGTTGGGCCCGGCCTGGGCCAGTGTGGCCCGGTTAGCCGTGCCGCCCAGGGGATCCATGCGGGCAGTGACGGTCAGCGGGATGGTGAATTCGAAACGCAGCTCATAACGCAGCAGGGCATGCCACAGCGCGTTGAGACGTGCCTGGCCCAGGGTACGGGCGGCATTGCCGTCCTTTGGCACGTGGGCTGCCGGATCATTGAAGCCTTCGCCCGGGAGGTCGTCGATGGTCAGCAGTACGGTGGCCGCAGCCGGCATGGCTGGCAGGAGCAGCAGCAGGGCAAGGCCGAGTGCCCGGATCATGGTGCCGGGGTGCTGTGTTCCTGCAGGCGAATCCGGCCCTGGTCGTCGCGTTCGGCCTCGATGGAGACCCGGGGCCGGATGTCGGCGCGCTGCCAGCCGTCGGCGGCAGGTTCCAGCCGGAGCTGGCGGGGTGTGCGCTCGACACGCACATCGCGGGCCTCGCGCAGGGCCCGGCCGGGAGGTTCGGGCGCGAGGATGGCCTGCCGTCCGGCGGACTGGCCGGCAGTCGGCTCGTCGTCCTGGCAGGCGGCCAGAAGCAGCAGGGGCAGAACAAGCAGGATGCGGAATCTCATGCCACGAGCCTAGCCGGAAATGGCCGGCGGGTCAGCCTTCGGGTCTCGAAAATCCGAACCATTTGGCATTTGCCGCCAGCAGCAGGCCGTAGCCAAGGCCGGCGGCCGCCCCATACCAGTGGGCCAGCAGCAGGACGGGTTCATCCCCGAGCAGGGCCCCGCTGGCCGGCTGCCCGGACAGCGCCTCCCACAGGATCTTGGCCGCGAGCAGCACTGCCAGCACCCAGCCAAGCGGTGCCCGCGCACGCAGGGCGGGCACGAGTGCGGCAGCCCAGAGGGCATGCAGGGCGCCCGAGAGGCCGCGGTACCAGGCCACCTCCGGGTGCAGCCAGAGCAGCGCGCCGGAGATGGCCGCCATGCCGAGGACGAGCGCCGTGAGTCGGGCCCATGGGCCGAGCCAGTCGCGCACCAGCTCCAGGAGCAGCAGCAGGCCGGCCAGGTTGAGCAGGAAGTGGCGCCAGCCCAGGTGCACGAGATGACCGGTGAGCAGCCGCCACCAGGCGCCGTCGAGGACGGTTTGGCGGCGGTATTCGAACGCGTTGCAGTTTTCGAGCGTGAGGCAGCCGATATTGATGCCGATGAAGCCGGCCAGCAGGAGGAGGAAGAAAAGCTGACGCGGGCGCGGAGCAAACGGCATCGGCGGTTCAGCTGTCGAGCGGGGGGCAGTGCTCGCGGCGCAGCAGCAGGATGCGCTTGAACTCGTCTGGATCCTTGGTGTGGGTGAGCTCGCCCTCGCGCGGGAAGATCTGGTCGCACAGGCGCGACAGCCAGAAGCGCAGGGCGGCGCCACGCATCAGCACCGGCCAGGCGGCGTATTCGGCCTCGGTAGGCGGGCGCTGCTGGCGATAGGCCCCGAGCAGGGCAGAGAGGCGTTCGGCATCGAGCCGGCCATCGGCCTCGCTGCACCAGTCGTTGACGGTGACGGCGACATCGTAGAGGAAGACGTCGTGACAGGCGTAGTAGAAGTCGATGATGCCGGTCAGGCGGTTGCCCTCGAACATGGCGTTGTCGCGGAAAAGGTCGGCATGGATGATGCCACGCGGCAGCTCGGGACTGCGGTGACCGAACTGGAAGGCTAGCTCGTCGCGCAGCAGGGCGGCGTCTTCGGCCTGCAGATGCGGCAGTACCCGCTCGCCGGCCTCGCGCCACCAGTGTGGCCCGCGCTCGTTGTCGCGCCGCTGAGGAAAATGCCGCGAGGCCTTGTGCATGCTGCCGAGGCTGGCGCCGATGGCGTGGCACTGGCGGGCGTTGGGCTGCATGGGGTTGGTGCCGGTCAGGCGCTGGACCAGCACCGCGGGCTTGTCCTTGAGGGTCTGCAGGTAGCGGCCGTCCTCGTCGGCAATGGGATGCGGGCAGGGAATGCCGTGGTCGGCGAGGAAGGCCATGAGGTCGATGAAGAAGGGCAG
>RFHG01000540.1 GCA_003696465.1 Gammaproteobacteria bacterium
CCGGCTGTTGACGATGCCATGCTCGAAATACTCGGTGTAACCCATCCAGTGGGCGGTGATGTTGCCGGCATTGCCCACCGGCAGGCAGTGGTAGTCGGGCGCCCCTTCCAGCTCCTCGATGATCTCGAAGGCAGCGGTCTTCTGGCCCTGCAGGCGATAGGGGTTGATGGAATTGACGATGGTGACCGGCGCCTCCTCGGCCACTTCCTTGACCAGGCGCATGCCGTCATCGAAGTTGCCCTTGATCTGGATGACGACCGAACCGTGCATCATGGCCTGGGCCAGCTTGCCCTGGGCGATCTTGCCGTCCGGAATGAGCACGAAGGCGGTGATGCCGGCGCGTGCCGCATAGGCAGCGGCCGCAGCGGAGGTATTGCCGGTCGAGGCGCAGATGATGGCACGGCTGCCCTCTTCCACGGCCTTGGTCACGGCCATGGTCATACCACGGTCCTTGAACGAGCCGGTGGGATTCAGACCCTCGTACTTCACATAGATGTCGATGTCCTTGCCCAGCTCGCGCGGGATGTTGTTGAGGCGGATCAGGGGCGTATTGCCCTCCCCCAGGCTGATGATGCGGGTGTCGTCGTGGACCGGCAGACGATCGCGGTACTTGTCGATGAGGCCGGTATAGCGGGGGCGGAATGGCATGGCTTTATCCTGTATTTACAATATGTTGCAAGACATTCTTGATGTGAGTTACCCAAGACTCTCGACGCGGATCCGGTTGATCGGAGCGGTCACGCTGTCGAGTGCCTCGATGGCCTGGATGGCCCGGTTCATGGCCGCTTCGCGCACCCGGTGGGTAAGCAGGATCACGGGTACCGTGGTGGCGCCCTCGGCCGGTTCCTTCTGGATCAGGGCCTCGATGCTGATGCCCTCGTCACCGAGGATGCGGCTGATGTCGGCCATCACGCCCGGCCGATCCTCGGCCTGAACCCGGAGATAATAGGCCGTCTCCACCTCGTCCATTTCCAGTACCGGCAGGTCGGAGAGCTGATCCGGCTGGAAGGCGAGATGCGGCACGCGATTCTCGGGGTCGGCGGTCAGCGTGCGGGTGACATCG
>RFHG01000541.1 GCA_003696465.1 Gammaproteobacteria bacterium
CGCAGGATGCTCCGGGCCACGGCATCGACATTGGAAATATCAAGGATCAGTCGCACCCATCCCACGCGGGTGGAGGTCTCGATCGGCTCCCAGATCACGAGCTGCCGGTCGCTCACCTGCAACCTCCCATGCGCATTTCCCTCCTCGGCCGGAGACGCAAGCTGCAGGACATCGAAGCGTGCCCGCGGGCCACTCGAGGTAGACGAGACATGCGCCAGCACGCGCCCCGAGCCGTCGGTCACCACCAGGTCACGCACGGAAGGGAACAGGGCAAACTTGAGCAGCAGGGACTCGAGTTCGTCGTAGCGTTCGGCGATGAGCTGATAACTGCTGGCCAGCGCGATCATCCGTGCCAGGCTCTGCCCCTGCCGCTCATGCTCCTGCAACAGGCGGTCGCGCTCCTCGCGGGCACTCCACAGGGTGGTGGCGCCCAGGCTGAGCAGCATGACGAGTGCACTGACGAGAATCAGCTGGGCATGCAGACTGCGCTGGCGCCACCAGGATCTCATGGCTTGCCCGGCAGCACCACGAAGCGGTCGAGATCGAGTGCTTCCAGGGGGCGATAGTCGCGCTCGAAATTGGCGGCTACCGGCTCCGGCAGGAAGACCGAGGCCAGCATGCGGCGACCCTGTTCACTGTCCTTGAGCGCCAGTATGGCCTTGCGCACCCCCTCGCGGACGTCTTCCGGAACCCGAGGATGTGCCATCACCGCATGCGTAATGGTGCTGGGCGCTTCGTAGATCACGCGCAACGCTTCCTGAACCTCAGGCCTTTCCTTGCGCAGGGTCCGATAGACCCCACCGCAGGCTGCGGCCCTGCCCAGCAGGACCTGGCGATAGGCATTGCTGTGAGTGCCGACATAGACCGGCTCGAAGTGCAATCCGAAGCGCTTGCTCAGCAGCGCCCGCATGTACAGCGACACTGCAAAGGCATTGGGTGCGGCAAAGGCGATACGCTTGCCCTCGAGCTGTCGGACATCGCGGATCGGGCTGTCCTTGCGCACTACCAGAATTCCGGTCAGGCGACTCTGCGCATCGCGCACCAGCGGGATATAGTCCTGGTAGCGGTGGGCCAACAGGGTCTGGTAGGGATTGGCGTAGGCGAAGTCGAATTTCCCTGCGTACAGGTTGCCCTCGAAGAAATCGAAGCTGTCGGCGGTGATGAGCCGAAAGCGATGTCCGGTCTGTGTCTCCAGGTAGCGCAGCAGCGGCGTCCAGTCCCGATGCACGGCCGTGGGGCTGAACTGCGGCACCACCGACCAGGTATAAACGGGCGGATCCCCGCCGAGCACGGGAACTGGCAGCAGGAGCAGCCACAGGATGACAGTAGAACAGATCCGGTTTCGCACACTTCCCCCTTTCCCGGACAATCTAGCAGAAAGCCCGCCGGGGCGACAGGACAGGCTTGGTGGTAGAATCCGCCTCCCAATCACCGGACAGCACCGATATGCCCCTGAGCGAATCCCAGAAAAAGCATCTGCGCGGCCTGGCACACAAGCTGCGTCCGTTTGTCATGGTGGGCCAGCAGGGTCTGCGCGAAAGCGTGCACGAGGAACTGGAGCAGGCCCTGACCGCGCACGAGCTGGTCAAGGTGAAGGTCGCGGTGGGTGACCGCACGGCCCGCGACGCGGTCATCCGGCAGTTGTGCGAACAGAGCGGGGCCGAGCTGGTTCAGCGCATTGGCAACATGGCCGTGCTGTTCCGACGCAACCCGAAGAAGCCCCGCATCGAACTGCCTCGCCACTGAGTCAGTCCAGCTCCACGCGGGGCACTGCCGCGATCAGCCGCCGGGTGTAGGGATGCTCCGGTCGGTTGATGACCTGCTCCGTTTCGCCCTGTTCCACGATCCGTCCGGCATTCATCACTGCCGTCCGGTCGGCCAGGTAGTCCACCACACCGATATTGTGGGTGATGAACAG
>RFHG01000542.1 GCA_003696465.1 Gammaproteobacteria bacterium
CCTTCAGTCAGCAGCTGAAGGCCCCGATGCAGTAGCTCGATGCTCGTGTGGCTCCTCGCTTGCGAGAGACCGATAACCAGTGAGAGCACTGCATTGGCTCCTAGGTAATAACTCGAACAGTCATCAGGGCCCCGAGCCCGTATAGCAAGGCAGAGTCAGCTTATCATGAGTACTGAAAACCAGATCAACGTCGGTGTCGATGCCGGCAAGGCGCAATTGGATATCTTTGTACGGCCGCTGGAGCAAAGTTTCAGCGTCGCCAACAACGCAGCCGGGATTCGCCAGGCTGTGCTGCGGTTGCGAAAAATCAAGCCCGCGCGGATTGTCATCGAGGCCACCGGGCGGCTGGAGCTGGCATTTGTGCTGGCTGCCCAGCAGGCGAAGTTGCCGGTCACGGTGGCCAACCCGGTTCAGGTCCGGCGGTTTGCCGGTGCGCTGGGCCAAGTGGCCAAGACGGACACCCAGGATGCCCGGGTGATTGCCCATTTTGGTGAGGCAATGCAGCCCGAGCCCACGCCGCTGAAGCCCGAGAAGGCCCGCCGGGTCTCAGATCTGCTGGCCCGGCGCAATCAGCTGCTGGACATGTCGACCATGGAAAAGAACCGCTTGTCGATCCTGCCGAAGAGCCTGCACGCCAGCCTCAACCGCCACCTGAAACAGTTGCAGGCCGAGGTTGGCCGGATCGAGGCACAGCTGGACAAGCTGATAGCCAGCCTGCCGGAGTGGCAGGCGAAGCGGGATCTCCTGATGAGCGTCAAGGGTGTCGGTCCGGTACTGACCTATACCCTGCTCAGTGATTTGCCGGAACTCGGTGAACTGAATCGCCGCCAGATCGCGGCCCTGGTCGGGGTGGCGCCGATGAATCGCGACAGTGGTGACTACCGGGGGCGGCGCCACATCCGCGGCGGCCGGGCCCGGGTCAGGACCGTGCTGTTCATGGCCATCATGTCAGCGGTGCAATCCAATGCGAAACTGAAGCAGTACTACCTGAAGCTCAAAGCCGCCGGCAAACCGCCCAAGGTGGCGCTGGTCGCCTGCATGCGAAAGCTGCTGACCATCCTCAACACGATGGTGCGGAACGGCCAGCACTGGGATCCCCAGCTGGCCCTCGCGGGTTGACGCGGAACCACAGTCACTGGTTA
>RFHG01000543.1 GCA_003696465.1 Gammaproteobacteria bacterium
GTATTCCCGGAATCCGTTCAATCCGCGATTCTGACTATGAATTATGTCTGAATCACGGATGAATCGGATTTTTGGATTGCGCTGATTCTGGGCTACTTGACGAAATCCGTGTAATCCCGGAATCCGTTCAATCAGCGATTCTGACTATGAATTATGTCTGAATCACGGATGAATCGGATTTTTGGATTGCGCTGATTCTGGAAAATACCCCATTCCGTGAAATCATTTAATCCGACTAATCCGCGATTCTGACAAAAAATCAAACTACTATGGAAAAAAACTTAATACACGGAGACCTGACACATAAAATTATTGGGTGTGCATTTGAGGTACATAAATATTTAGGCAATGGATTTCAGGAGGTCATCTACCAACGGGCATTGGCCTATGAATTCCGAAAGGCAGGTTTGAGCTTTGCAAGAGAGCTAGAACAAGATATTTTCTACAAAGACCTGGAAGAGCCAATAGGAACCCGTAGAGCTGATTTTGTAGTGGAAGGAAAAGTACTTGTAGAGTTGAAAGCTTTAATAAAACTGGAAGATGTACACATAGCTCAGGTTTTAAACTATCTCAAAGCATACCGACTTGAAATCGGACTGTTGATCAACTTTGGATCAAAAAGTATGGAATTCAAACGGCTGATTTTGAGTAGATAAGGTTTCTGAATCACGGATGTAACGGATTATGGGATTGCGCTGATCCAGGGCTACTTATCAATATCCGTGTAATCCCGGAATCCGTTCAATCCGCGATTCTGACAACTAATTAAGTCACAAAAAAACAACAGATCATACTTCAGATAAAAATTGAGCAAAATAGGAAAATTATTATCTGACTGATTTTAGATGATGTTGAACCTGAACGTTTCCACCAATCCCTTATCTTCACCCAACATTCCAAAGAACATGGCTCAGAGAATTATTCGTATTTCCTTTTTAATCATCGCCTTCTTCTGCCTTCGCAACCAAGCCCACGCCACCCACATCGTTGGTGGGGAGATGACTTATACCTGCCTGGGCAACAACCAGTACCAGGTTACGCTGACCATCTTCCGGGATTGTTACTATGGCTCGCCGGCGGCCTGGTTCGATGACCCCGCCTCCATTGGGGTGTTCGATGCCAACAACAACTTCCTGTTTCAGGAACTGGTGGGCTGGGACCCCATCCTGAACGACACCCTGGATCCCACGCTGGACAATGAGTGCTTCAC
>RFHG01000544.1 GCA_003696465.1 Gammaproteobacteria bacterium
CTCGGGGTACCCCTGCTCGGGGTGTACGCGTTCATCGGCACCCTGTTCCTCAATGCACTGAAGATGCTCATCGTGCCGCTGATCATGTCGGCCGTGATCACCGGCATGGCCGGCATCGGCCGGCATGAGGGCTTTGGCCGGCTGGGCCTGAAGACGCTGGCCTACTATCTGCTGACCAGCCTGCTGGCCATCCTCGTCGGCCTGTTGTTTGTCAATCTGCTGCAGCCGGGTGTGGGCATGTCGCTCGGCAGTGCCGGGATCAGCGAGGATCTGCAGGCCCGGGTGGCGAGCCGAAGTGGTGCCGACATCATCGAGATCTTCATCCGCATGGTGCCGCCCAACATCGTGGCCGCGGCGGCCAATGGCCAGATGCTGGGGCTGATCTTCTTCTCCCTCCTGTTCGGTTACTTTGTGCACCGCATCCCGGCCGAATATGCCGCTGCCCAGGATGCCTTCTGGCAGGGTGTGTATCACATCATGATGCGTATTACCGACCTGGTGATGCGATTTGCTCCGATTGGCGTGTTCGGACTGGTGGCCGGGGTCGTGGCGCGCACCGGGATTGAACAGTTTGCAGGGGTGGGGCTGTTCTTCGTGACGGTCGTACTGGCCCTGGCGACACATGCCCTTGTCACCCTGCCGCTGCTGCTCACTGTTTTGGGGCGGGTCAATCCCTGGCGGCACTTCCGCGCCATGGCGCCGGCAATCCTCACGGCCTTCTCCACCAGCTCGTCGGCCGCCACGCTGCCCATTACGCTGGACTGTGTGGAGCGCCGTGCCGGAGTATCCAACCGCACGTCGAGCTTCGTCCTGCCGCTGGGTGCCACCGTGAACATGGATGGCACGGCACTCTACGAATGTGTCGCCGCGCTGTTCATCGCCCAGGCCTATGGGCTCGAGCTGTCGTTCGCGACCCAGTTCACGGTGGTGGTGACCGCGTTGCTCACCTCGATCGGCGTCGCCGGCATTCCCTCGGCTTCACTGGTCGCCATCAGTGTCATCCTGGGCGCCATTGGACTCCCGCTGGAGGGCATCGGCCTGATCCTGGTGGTCGACCGCGTGCTCGACATGCTGCGCACCAGCGTCAATGTCTTCAGTGATTCCTGTGGTGCGGTCATCATCGCGCGCAGCGAGGGCGAGGATCAGGTGCTGGCGCGGCCGGTGGACGAGATCGAGGCAGCACGGGCATAGCTGCCCCCTGCCAGGTACGGTTCAGCCCTCGTCGGGCAGCCGGCAGGCCATCAGGTAGTTGACCCCGACATCATCGCCCAGCCGGTAGCTGCGCAGCAGCGGGTTGTACTGCATTCCGGTCACGTCTTCCACCTGCAGGCCTGCCTCTCGGGCCCAGGCCGAAAGTTCGGACGGACGGATGAAGCGGTCGTACTGGTGGGTGCCCTTCGGCAGCATGCCGAGGATGTACTCGGCGCCCACGATGGCCAGCGCAAAGGCCTTGGGTGTCCGGTTGATGGTGGAGAACAGGACACTGCCACCGGGCTTCACCAGCGTGGCGCAGGCCTTCACGATGGAGGCCGGGTCCGGCACATGCTCCAGCATCTCCATGCAGGTGACCACATCGAAACTGCCCGGCGCTTCCGTAGCCAGTGCTTCCGCGCTGATGCGACGATAATCGATTTCCAGCCCGGATTCGGCGGCATGCAGGCGGGCCACCGAAAGCGGCGCCTCGCCCATGTCGATACCGGTGACGGATGCACCGGCACGTGCCATGGCCTCACTGAGGATGCCGCCGCCGCAGCCGACGTCAACAACACGTTTTCCTTCGAGATCTCCCGCCCATTTCTCGACATAGCCAAGCCGCAGCGGATTGATCTCGTGCAGGGGGCGGAATTCGCTCTCCGGGTCCCACCAGCGATGGGCCAGTTCCTCGAACTTGGCCACCTCGCCGGGATCGACATTGCTGCGTGTCTCGGTCGCGGAATCGCTCATGTGTCAGTCTCCGGTTTGCGCCGAGATTCTAGCACGCCAGGTCTCGGCCCGTTCGCGCAGCGCGGCCTCGTCCAGGGTGGTCAGCCGGCGCTCGCGCAACAGGCAGCGCCCAGCCACCCAGACATCGCTCACCTGTTCGCGGCAGGCGGCATACACGAGCTGTGAAACCGGATCATAAACCGGGCGGGTTTCGAGGCGCGACAGGTCGATGGCACAGAGATCCGCGCTCTTGCCGCGTTCGATCGAGCCGATTTCCTCCTGCAGGCCCAGCGCCTCGGCACCCGAGAGCGTGGCCATGCGCAATGCAGCCTGGGCGGGCAGGGCGGAGGCGTCCTCGGCCCGTATCTTGGCCAGCAGGGCGGCGGTACGCATCTCGCCGATCATGTCGAGGTCGTTGTTGCTGGCGGCCCCGTCCGTGCCCAGCGCCACGGTGACTCCTTCACGAAGCAGGGCCTGGACCGGACAGATGCCCGAGGCGAGCTTGAGGTTCGACTCGGGGCAGTGCAGTACGCGAACCCCGCGCTCGGCCAGCAGGCGGATTTCTTCCGGCTCGAGCTGGGTCATGTGCACGGCGAGAAAGTCCGGCGACAGCAGGCCCAGGGCATCGAGCCGTGCCAGCGGACGCCGCCCGTCCCGCCCCACTGCCTGCCGTACCTCATCAGCGGTTTCGTGCACATGCATGTGCACGGGTATGCCCAGCTCGGCAGAAAGTACGCGGATTCGCTCCAGCGGTGCGTCGGATACGGTATACGGTGCGTGGGGGGCAAAGGCCGTGCGCAGCAGGGGCTCGTTGCGGATCTCGTCGCGCAACGCAAGGCCCTTGGAGAGATACTCGTCGGCATCCTGTGCCCATACCGTGGGAAAGTCGATGACAATGAGGCCGATCATCGCCCGCATGCCGGCATGCAGTGCGGCACGTGCCGTGATGTCCGGGAAGAAGTACATGTCATTGAAGCAGGTGGTGCCACCCCGGATCATCTCCGCCATGGCCAGCTGGGTGCCGTCGTGCACGAATTCCTCGCTTACCCAGCGGGCCTCTACCGGCCAGATGTGTTCCTGAAGCCAGGTCATCAGCGGCAGGTCGTCGGCCAGACCCCGCATCAGGCTCATGGCGGCATGAGTGTGGGTATTGACGAAGCCGGGCACGAGGGCGTGGTCGGGCAGGTCGCGCACCTCGGCCGCCGAGTATTGCGCCTCGGCACGGCCACGCGGCAGGACCGCCTCGATACGGCCGTTGTGCACGGCCACACTGTGGTGCTCGAGCACCAGACCGGCCGGCTCGACCGGGATCACCCAGCCGGCATGAATGAGCAGATCGATGTGCTGCATGGTC
>RFHG01000009.1 GCA_003696465.1 Gammaproteobacteria bacterium
CATCGTTCATCGTCTCCGTTGGGATAGGGATCATGATGAACGCTTCCGGCGGGCAGGAAGTCCAGTGGAACTTCGCTCTCTTTTCGGGTATTCCGGAGGCGGATCACGCCGGCCGCGAGGATCTCGGCGGCCTCGGTGATGCGTTCCTCATCAGTGAGGTCTTGCGTGGGTAGTGAGCATACCCAGAGTAAACGAGGGTTCCACCCTGATTTCTGGCCAGATTATCTGATGGGCAAAGAAAAACCCCCTCAAACAACTTGAAAATTGTCCGAGGGGGCCGTCTCCTGTTTTTTTCGACCAAGAAAAAAGAGGGAGACGCCACCAATGTGCCATGCTTTTTTCCGCGATGCCAGCTTTTACCGGTTCCTTTCCCGGGTGGATGAAACGATCGCCGACGAGGCGCGGTCCAGTGGTTGCCCATACTGCGGCGGGGTTCTGCATTCGGCCCGTTATCCCCGCAAGCCCCGGGGTGTGCGCGAGGTACTGGACGAAGGCTACGCGACCCGGCTGAGTTTCTGCTGCGCCACTTGCCGGCGGCGCACGACCCCACCTTCGGTCCGCTTTCTCGGTCGCAAGGTTCATCTCGGCGTGATCGTGGTCCTGGTAACGGCCCTGGCGCACGGGCTGACGCCTGACCGGCGCGCCCGCCTGATCGAGCAACTGGATCTTTGGCCCCAGACGATCGCCCGTTGGCGGCGCTGGTGGCGGGAGAGCTTTGCCGCGAGTCGTTGCTGGCAGGCGCTGCAGGGCCGTTTTCTGCCCCCGCTGGATCGTCATCGGCTTCCCGGCGCCTTGCTGGGGCGGTTAGAGGGGGAGGCGCTGTCACAGCGCCTGTACCGATTGCTGTGGCTGATCGCGCCGGTGACGACCACCCTGGTCCTGCCGCTGCCGGTCGCACTGCCCGCGCTACCCGCGTTCCAGGACCGCGCTGTCTGATGGAGGGGATCTGCCCGCAGAAGATGTGATCGTCATCCCGCTGGCCGGTGCCCAGACTCCAGGATCCGTTGATCTGAGGAGAAAATACATGAGTCAGGCACCCGATCCGGATCGCTGGGCGCGGCTGCGCTTTGCGATCATCGGCCCCCTGTTGGCGGCACCGCCGCCTCCCGGGGCATTACGTCAGGCCCTGCAGGCCCTGGCCGACCGGGACTGGCAGCACCCGGTGAGCGGGGTGGCGGTGCGCTTCAGCTTCGCCACCCTGGAGCGCTGGTACTACGCCGCCCGCCAGGCCAAGGACCCGGTCGCCGCCCTGCGCCGCCAGCGGCGCAGCGATGCCGGGCGTTCCCGCCGGCTGAGCGCAGCGCTCGTCCAGGCCATCGAGACCCAGTACCGGCAGTACCCGGGCTGGACGGTCCAGCTGCACTACGACAACCTGCAGGCCCTGACGCAAGAGGACCCCGCCCTGGGGAAGCTGCCTTCCTACGGGACGATCCGGCGCCACTTCAAGGCGCAGGGCTACTTCCGCAAGTCACCGCCGAAGCGCGCTACCGCCGGCGCCCGCCAGGCGGCCCAGCGCCTGGCCCAGCGGGAGGTGCGCAGCTACGAGGCCGAGTACGTCCACGGCCTGTGGCACGCCGACTTCCATCATGGCTCGCTGCCGGTCCTGACCGAGCGTGGCGAGTGGGTCACACCCCGCCTGCTGGGCATCATCGACGACCACTCCCGCCTGGTGTGTCATCTCCAGTGGTATCTGGACGAGACCGCCGAGACCCTGGTGCACGGGCTGAGCCAGGCGTTCCAGAAGCGCGGTCTGCCGCGCGCCCTGATGACCGACAACGGGGCGGCCATGCAGGCCGAGGAGTTCTGTACCGGGCTGCAGCAGCTGGGGGTCCTGCATGAGACCACCCTGCCGTACTCTCCCTACCAGAACGCCAAGCAGGAGACCTTCTGGGCGACCCTGGAAGGGCGCCTGATGGCCATGCTCCAGGGGCTGGAGGAGCTGACCCTGGCGCGACTCAACGAGATCACCCAGGTCTGGGTGGAGCAGGCCTATCACCGGGATCGCCACAGCGAGATCGGAACCACCCCGCTAGCGCGCTATCTCGAGGCGCCCGGGGTGGGGCGGGACTGCCCGGACAGCCTGACCCTGCGCCAGGCCTTCCGCTGTACCGTCACCCGCCGGCAGCGGCACAGTGACGGCACCCTGTCGCTGGCGGGCAAGCGCTTCGAGATCCCCAGCCGCTACC
>RFHG01000545.1 GCA_003696465.1 Gammaproteobacteria bacterium
CAGATCTCCGAGCAGGGGCTGGATGCACTGATCGCCGATCTCGAGCGCAAGAACCGGGAGCAGGGCGGCAACAGCAAGGTGACCGATGCAGGCTGAACTGCGACAGTCCGCGCCGGGTGCCTGGCAGGTGATCGGCAGCGTGACCCTGCAGACGGCGACGGAGCTGCTGGAGCTGCCGGGCCCGGCAGCAGGGAACGGAGAACTGCATATCGACTGGAGCCGGGTGGAGGTCGTCGACAGCGCTGCCGTGGCACTGATGATCGAGTGGCTGCGCCAGGCGCGTCAGGCAGATGTGCGGCTGCGTTTCAGCGGGCTCTCGGCCCCCCTGCGCAATCTGCTGCAGGTATTCGATCTGGACGCCCCGCTGGCCGGGGTTCTGGCCTGAGGCGCCCTGTTCTGCCGCCGGCATGACCGGCGCCCCGATTTTCGCTATCATTCCCCACTTTTCCCGCCGCCCGTTGGGGCAAAGGTTGGCAGCGTTCGATGGAAAAGCTCATCATCAGCGGGGGCAGGCCCCTGTCCGGCACGGTACGCATCTCGGGTGCGAAGAATGCCGTGCTGCCGATCCTGTCCGCGGCCCTGCTGGCCGACGGGCCGATGACCATCGGCAATGTGCCGCATCTGCAGGATGTCACGACCACCATGGAGCTGCTCGGCCGCATGGGGGTGAGCCTGACCCTGAACGAGCGCATGGCGATCGACATCGATCCGGGCACCATTAACGAGTTCTGTGCTCCCTACGAGCTGGTCAAGACCATGCGCGCCTCGATCCTGGTGCTGGGGCCACTGCTGGCCCGCTTCGGCCAGGCCGAGGTCTCGCTGCCGGGCGGTTGTGCCATCGGTTCGCGCCCGGTCAATCTGCATATCGACGGGCTCGCCGCCATGGGCGCCGACATCAGCGTCGAGGGTGGCTACATCAAGGCCCGGGCGAAACGGCTCAAGGGCGCGCGCATCGTCATGGACATCGTCTCCGTGACCGGTACCGAGAATCTGATGATGGCGGCCACCCTGGCCGAGGGCACGACGGTCATCGAGAACGCCGCGCGTGAGCCGGAGGTAGTGGA
>RFHG01000546.1 GCA_003696465.1 Gammaproteobacteria bacterium
ATCCTCAATACCCTCGAGGCGCTCAATCCGGAGACCACGCTGTTCATCGTGGCCTCCAAGAGTTTCACCACCCAGGACACGATGGTGAATGCCGAGTCGGCGCGCGAGTGGCTGTTGCGGCGCATCGACGATGATGACGATTTGCATCGGCACATGGTTGCGGTCACAGCCAATACGGAAGCAGCCATTGCCTTCGGCATTCATCCCGACAATATCTTTCGCATGTGGGACTGGGTCGGCGGGCGTTATTCACTGTGGTCCTCGATCGGCCTGCCGATCGTCATTTCCATTGGCCCGACCAACTTCACCCGGCTGCTGCAGGGGGCCTACGAGGCAGACTGCCACTTCCGTGAGGCCCCGCTGGAGCAGAACATCCCGGTACTCATGGGCCTGCTCGGGATCTGGTACAACAACTTTTTCGGCGCCCAGTCCATCGCCATCCTGCCCTACGACCAGAACATGCACCGCTTTCCGGCCTACCTGCAGCAGGCCGACATGGAAAGCAACGGCAAGTCCTGCGACCGCGAGGGACACCCGGTCAGCTACGAAACCGGCCCGGTCCTGTTCGGCGAGATCGGCATCGCCAGCCAGCACGCCTTCTACCAGCTGCTGCATCAGGGCACCAAGCTGGTACCCGCCGACATGCTGGTGCCGGCCAGCAATTACCGCTGCATTGCCCGGCATCACCGCGCATTGATGGCCAATGTCTTTGCTCAGGCCGAGGCCCTGATGCGCGGGCGCACGGAGGAAGAGGCCATCGAGGAGATGCGCGCCGAAGGGCTGGACGAGGAACGGATTCGCACCCTGCTGCCGTATCGGGTGTTCCCCGGTAACCGGCCGACCAACACCTTTCTCTTCCACACGCTGGACCCGAAGACCCTGGGCAGTCTGATCGCCCTTTACGAGCACAAGATCTTTGTCCAGGGCGTGATCTGGAACATCAACTCCTTCGACCAGTGGGGGGTGGAGCTGGGCAAGAAGCTCGCCAGCCGAATCCTCGTCGAACTGAACGAGGGTTTGCCGGTGGCAAGCCACGACAGCTCCACAAACGGCCTCATCAACACCTACCTGGAGATGCGC
>RFHG01000547.1 GCA_003696465.1 Gammaproteobacteria bacterium
CGATTCCCACCTGCGCGGCGGCGAACAGATTGATTGGCTGCGCCGGTTAGACCAGGAAACAGACAACCTGCGCGCCGCCTTGAACTGGGCATTGGCCCAGCCTGACTATGCAGAGCAGGCAGCCCGGATGGCGCTGGCCTTGTGCTGGTACTGGCGCATTCGCAGCCGCGTCATTGAAGGGCGGACGTGGCTGCGGCGCATCCGGCAGGAAGTGATTGATGACCGGGCGCTGCTGGCTGCCATCACTTACCACGCCGGCCATTTCGCCTGGATGCAGGCCGATTATGACCGGGCGATGGCGCTGCAAGAGGCCAGCCTGTCGCTGTGGCAGTCGCTGGAGCAGCCCAACCTGGTCGGACTGGCGCTCACCCGGCACACGATGGGCATGGCGTCGCACCATCAGGGCGACCTGGCCGCGGCGGCCGCGCACTTTCAAGCCAGCCTGGATTTGTTCGCCCGGGCGGAGGACGTCTGGGGGATGGCATTTGCCCGCCAATGGCTGGGCGCCAACTGCCTGCGCCTGGGGGATGTGGCGCAGGCGCAGGCACATTTAGAGAGGGGGTTGGAATTGATACGGCCGTCTGGCGACAAGTGGGTTACGAGCCTGCTGCTCACCTGGCTGGCCGAGTTGGCCTGGCAAGAAGGGGAACTGGCACAGGCTGCCCGGTATGCCGAAGAAGCGTGCCAGCTGCAAGAAGCGGTCGGCCACGCCCACAGCCTGGCCGTGAGCTGGCAGATGCTGGCGCAGGTCGCCCAAAAAACGGGCGACATGGCCGCGGCTCGCCGCCACTATCGGGCCGCGTTGAACATCTATGAAAAATTGGGGAATCGGCCGAATATGACGGCCGTCCAGGCCGCACTAGACAATCTGCCGCTGTCTTGACCCGCTACGTGCCCCGGTACGGCCGTCCCCTCGATTGGTTGGCTCATTCATGGCAGGCGCGACAGATAAAAGTGCACCAGCCCGGCGCGATGGGCCAGGATGGGGCCAGTTCAGCCAAATCCGGCCAGAATGCAGCCAAAGCCGTACAAGCCTGCACTAAGGGTAGAACGGCGGCGGCGCAATCTGGCCTGTGCGTTCCACAAAGGGGCCAGCAGCCGGTTAAGCCAGGAGAAGTTGAGGGAACGGCCGTTTACCTGCCACACTCCCATCCCCACCAAAAACAAACCTACTGTTCCCCGCAGTGCCCGCCCCACCGGACTGACAAAATTCACCTGCTTCACCAGCGGCGATGCCCCCAACGCCAACAGCGTCCCCAACAGCAGCAGAAATAGAGACGCGCCCAGAGCGAATGCGGCCGTAAACCGGAAAAGGCGGCGCGATCCGGCCGTTTCCGCTTCTCGCGCCAGCAGCGTCACCAGCAGCGGAAAAGAGCAAGGGGAGAAAAGTGAGGCAGTGCCGGCGGCCGCTGCCAGCAGGATGAGACCGGTTCCAGCTCCAGTCAGTCCGGGATATAACCGGAAAACCGCGAACCCGCTCAACGCCAGCAGCAGCACCAGCATGAAAAGCACGCCATATCCGATACCGGATTTTTCGTTTGTTTGGTTAACCATCGCTTGCTTCCCAAAATAGATTTATTGGACAGGATACACTTTCCAGATGCTGGAATGTCAAGGGGAAACGGCCGTTTCCCATTCACCCCATCCCCGCATCCCGCGCCCGGAGAATTGCCTCAGCGCGGTCAGCGACTTGCAGTTTGGCGAAGATGTTGGAGGTGTAGTTGCGCACCGTC
>RFHG01000548.1 GCA_003696465.1 Gammaproteobacteria bacterium
CCATATCGAAGAAGATGAAAAAGAACAGGAAATTATCAGGAAAATTCAAGCACTTCGGGAAGATGGGATTTCCATCAGGAAGATTGCGGAGAGGTTGAACGAAGATGAAACGCCTGCAAGGGGGAAGAAGTGGCACACGACAACGGTTGCACGTATTCTCAAGGCGGCTTGAGGAGTAAATCGCCGTTGTGGCACCTAGAAGCGCCGTGGTTCAACGTGGCGCTCTCTTGAAGGAAAAGCATTCGGGAGACCAGTCGCGTTTCACCACGGGCGAAATGAAAGGAGCAGCGATGGACTTCATGGGTTTCGAGATTGGTGAAATGACAGTAAAGGCTATCGAGGCGTTGAGAGACGCCTACGGTGGTAGGGTAGTCATCAGTGAAGAGTTACTCGCGGCTATCGAGCAATACTTGTACGGTCGATGCGATGATGAAGAAGAACCTATCATCACATTCACTGAGGAGGAGAAGAGAATCTTGTCCCCATTCAAGGAAAAGGTGGATAAGGGGATAAGGGAGCTTCGGGAGATGATCGGAGACGACCCGAATGATAGGGAAAGAGCAAACGAATTTCTGGCAAGTGTATTGTCAACCGAAGAGGAGGATTGTACAGTGAAGTTCGAGAAGGTGGAACTGAAAGGAGATAGCGAGGAACGGGAAGAGAAACTCGAAGAACTTCGGGAGAAGCTCAAGGAGCTTGAGGAGCAGATGCAAAAGCTCCTCGCCTTCCCCCACCGTGGACGGCCCCGAACGTTCGAGGAACCCTACCAGTCGTCCCTCCGCTACCCAAAGAGCTGGGAGCGACGGATGATGCTCCTGAAGGACGGCCTGGAGAAGCACCCCGAGCTGATCGGGGGGCGGAGTAGGCTTTCTCTTTCCGAGCTGAGAAGGATTCTCCTGCTGGAGGGGATACTTCGGTGGGAAGAGAAGTTGCGTGAACTGGAAAAAGAGGAAGAATAACCCCACGCCCCCCCGCGAATAAGGAAGGGAGCGTGGAGCATTCCAAGTTCTTCAAGGAGAATAGCACGATGGCGGAAAAAGGGAAAGTCGCGGAAGTCCTTCGCGCTCTTGAGGAGCGCGGGAAGGAACCGCGCAAGGAGGGGAAGGGATGGATGGCATTTTGCCCTTCCCACGCCGACGGGACGAAGCGTGGGCGCCGGTCTCTATCGATCGGCGAGGGACACGGTGGAGTTCTCCTGCATTGCTTCGCCGGTTGCGACTTTCGCAGAATCCTCGAAGAACTTGGGCTCCCCTCTCTTTCCTCCTCGCGGGGCAAGGAGAAATCCATGGAAGCAACCTACACCTACACCGACGGAGAGGGGCGCCCACTCTACCGGGTCATCCGCGAAGTCGGGAAGAAGTTCCGAACCGAGCATTACGTGAACGGGGAGTGGAAACCAGGGGTAGGAGATCGGAGAGTTCCCTACCGATTCCCCCAGGTTCTCCGAGCGGTTCGAGAGGGAAAAACGATCTACGTCGTCGAGGGGGAGAAATGTGTCCATGCGGTCGAATCCTTGGGCCTGATCGCTACAACAAGCGCCTTCGGTGCGAAGTCTGCGAAGCAATGGGCGGAATGGGGGGAGTTCTTCAATGGAGCGAAGGTCGTCATTCTCCCCGATAACGACGAATCGGGACGGAAGTTCGCCGTGGAGGTTCGCCGGCACCTTTCCCCCTTCTCCGAAGTTGACATCGTGGAGTTGCCGGGACTGGCGGAGAAGGAAGACATCGTGGAATGGATTGAGAAGCGAGTTTCGCAAGGGAAGGGGGAGGAAGAGATCCGGAAGGAGCTGGTGCGCCTTGTGAGACGGAATCACGATCGGGCTCCGATCGGCGAGGAAACCTCCTCCTCGTCTCCGGGGACAGACGCCTACAACTCTTACCTACTTTTCGATCGTTTGAGGGAACGTGCGCTCTACGTGGGGAAATGGGGTTGGTGCGTTTGGACTGGAGTCAAGTGGGTACGGGACGACAAGGATGCTCGAATTCTGAAACTGGCGAAGGAAGAGCTTCCGAAAGCATACTTCTCCCTTGCTTCCCGAAGTAGAGACAAGGATCAACAAGCCGTGCTCGCCAAGTGCGGATTGAAAGCACAACAGCGGAATGTCGTTACAAACGCGCTGGACATGGCGCGGGGTGACCTTCTCGATCATCCGGAAAACTTCGATCAAGATCCCTGGCTTCTCAATCTCCGAAACGGCATCCTGGACTTGAAGAAGCAGGAGCTACTCCCTCATGATCCCGGGAAGAGAATGACGAAGGTTGCGAACGTTGAATGGGTGGAGTTCGACGGCGACTGGAGGGACATTGCGCCTACATGGGCAAGTTTCCTGGAGCGGGTTCTCCCCGATCCGGAGATTCGTGCGTTCCTCCAACGTGCTGTTGGCTACAGCTTGACGGGGGACGTGAGGGAGCAAAAACTCTTCTTCCTCTATGGGAGCGGAGCGAACGGAAAGAC
>RFHG01000549.1 GCA_003696465.1 Gammaproteobacteria bacterium
GTCCTCAGTCGTGGTGGGTGAAACGCGGCAGGGTGAGATTGTAGCGAATGGCCACCAGCCGGGCGACGAAGATGGCCCCGCCGGCGAGGATGGCCGCGGGCGTCACGCCCATGCCTCCTTCCAGCAGGAAGATAAACAGCAAGGAGCCCGCCCAGCAGACCGTGGCGTACAGCGTACTCTGGAACACGAGTGGGGGCTCGTCACTGAGCACATCGCGCAACACGCCACCCATGGTGCCGGTCATCACGCCCATGAAGCTGGCCACCAGCCAGGGGGCACCTTCCATCAGTGCGGCCAGGGTCCCAGCCACGCCAAAGGCGGCCAGTCCAGCGGCATCGGGAATGAGAAAGGCATCTGCCGTGATGCGACGCAGACGGGCAACGAGGAAGATGGCCAGCGCACTGAGCAGGGAGGCGATGAAATAGCCCTGATCGACAACCCAGAACACGGGCCGGTCGAGCAGGAGGTCACGCAGCGAACCGCCACCCAGCCCGGTAGTGATGGCAATCATCACCACTCCATAGAGATCGAAACGCTTGTAACCGGCCTTGAGCACACCCGAGGCCGAGGAGACAACAACGGCGATCAGGGTGATCCAGTACAGGCTCTGCAGCAGGACGGGTTCGGTCTGCAGCAGGTTCATGAGACGGCCTCCTTCCCCAGCCAGGCGGCACCGCGCACGCCGCTGGAATCTCCGTGCACCGGCGGCAGCAGCCGCGTGCGCACCGTATCCGAGAACACCCACTCGGTCCAACGCAAGGGCACACGCTCGTAGAGGGCCGTGATGTTGGACATGCCCCCGCCCAGGACGATGACGTCCGGGTCGAGGATATTGATGACATGGGCCAGCCCGCGGGCCAGACGGTCGGCATAGCGCTCGAGGCTCGCGGCACAGTACGAATCGCCGGCCAGGGCACGCGCCACGATTTCCTGACTCTCGAGCCGCTGTCCGCTCGTGCGCTGATGATCCCTCACCAATCCCGGGCCGGATACCCAGGTCTCCATGCATCCCCGACGCCCACAATAGCAGTCCGGACCCGGCAGTTCATCTGCCCCGGGCCAGGGCAGCGGGTTGTGACCCCATTCACCGGCGATGGCATTGGGGCCGGTGAGTACGCGCCCATGGACCACGATGCCGGCCCCGGTTCCGGTGCCGATGATTACGCCGAACACCACCGCGGCACCCGCACCGGCGCCATCGGTCGCTTCCGACAGGGCGAAACAGTTGGCATCATTGGCCACGCGGACCGGACGGCCCAGCCGTTCGGAGAGGTCGCGATCCAGGGGATGACCGATCAGACAGGTGGAATTGGCATTCTTGATCAGCCCGCTGGCGGGCGAGACCGCCCCGGGTGTGCCCACTCCGAGCGTGCCCCTGCGGCCCAGCTCCGCCTCGGCTGATTCGACCAGACCGGCGATGGCCTCGATCGTGGCGCGGTAGTCTCCCTGCGGTGTCGGGATACGCCGGCGCAGACGCACCTCGCCATCGCCATCAAGGGCAATGATCTCGATCTTGGTACCGCCCAGATCGATGCCCAGGTGCAATGTCTCAGTCGTCGGCATCGAGAGAGTCCCAGGGATCGAGCTGGCGCCAGATCTCCTCGTCCTGCTCGGCAGCGCGCGCGATCAGGCGCGCCAGCACGAACAGGAGATCCGAAAGCCGGTTGAGATAGCGCAGACTGGTTTCGAACACCACTTCCTCGTGTGACAGGTGTACCAGACTGCGTTCCGCACGGCGGCAGATGGCCCGCGCCAGATGGGCGCTCGCCACGGCCATGTTGCCGGCAGGCAGTACGAAGTCCTCCAGCGGCGGCAGGCGGGCATTCCAGTCCTCGATCTGCAGTTCGAGGTCGGTCACCCGATCGCGCGCGAGCAGCGCCCGATCCTCGAGGCTCAGCTCGCCGCCCAGGTCGAACAGCTCGTGCTGGATGCGGGCAAGCACCTCGTCCACACCGGCCGGGAGCGACTGGGCACGCAGCACGCCGATGACCGAATTCAGCTCGTCCACATCGCCAATGGCCTGCATGCGGGGATGATCCTTCGGCACACGCCGACCGGTACCTAGACCCGTCGTGCCATCGTCACCGGTACGCGTGACGACCCTGCTGATGCGATTGCCCATGTGCTGCTCTGCCTGTAATGAAAAAGGGGGCCGTGAACGGCCCCCACATGATACCCCGGGTGGATCGCCTCAGAAATCGTACTGTGCGCTCAGCCAGAAGTTCCGCCCTGGTGCGGGGTAGCCATAGGCAAGCGAAGAAAGGCTGCTGTACCCTGCTGATTGCAGATAACGCTTGTCGCCCAGGTTGTTTACACGCAGAGCAAAGGTCAGCTTCCTGACCGACCAGGCAACACGCGCGTTGAACACGGCATAACCGCCCAGCTCGCCCTGTGTGTTGTCGTAGTCGCCCTGTAGATACTGGCGTCCGTTGTACAGCCCTTCGAGCAGGGTCTCCCAGCCATGTCCCCAGTCACGGTTCCAGCTTATACGGGCGGTCTGTTCGGGAACGCCGCCCACGGTATTGCCCGCAAACGCGCCACTGCGAAAGTGTGCCCGCACAAGCGAATAGCTGACATCGATCCGGTCACGGGCAAAATCATGCCCCACATTCAGGATCAGACCGTCGCGACGGGTCGGGTCCAGATTGATGTTGTAGAAGGGAAGGCTCGGGGCCTGCGGGGCATAAGCGATCTCGTTGTCGAGAGCCAGACGATACACCGAAACACTGGTATCGACCCGGCCATGCTTCCAGTCTGCGCCCAGTTCCCACGAGACACCCTTCTGCGGTAACAGGGGCTGGCCAGGCAGGGTGTAGCCCAGCTCGTCCACGGTGGCAAAGCGGAAGTTGCCATCGCGGCGCAGGGAAAGGTGCAGGGACTCCGATACCACCCATTCCGCACCAAGGGTCCAGACCGATACCTCTTGGCGTTCATAATCAACACTGGCGGAGCTGTTGTCCGCGCGGGCCTTGCGCCCGCCGGCTGTCAGGGACAGCGTCTTGGCAAGCGGAACACGGGCCTGGAGATAAAACGCATCCTTGTTCTGAGTGGCACGAACCGGATAAAGACCAAAGCCGGTGACATAATCCGCATCATAGCGCCCCTTGAGCCAGTCATAGCCAAGAACCATGCGAACAACCCCATAAACAGAGGGTTGTTCATAAACCAGCCTTGGCGTGAACTCGCTCTGGGTCAACAGGGAACTGTTATCATAAAGATCCGGTGCGAAACGACCTCCGGTTCGGAAGGTCTTGTCTTCCTTGCGATAGGACCACTCGGCCAGAAGGCTGAAGGCCTCGCCCAGATCCTGTTCGACTCCGGCACGGGCAAAACGATCCAGCCGATCGGTAAAGTCGTTGGCATAACCGGAAAGGGATTGGCGCGGATCATCGGCCGCTTCAGCGAGGGACAAGGCACCCGGCGTATGGAGATATTCGGACACGATCTGACCATCGAGGAAGACGCGTCCGCTGTCATGGCGATAGCCTATCGTGCCAAACAGGTTCCGGTGATCCAGCTCGTTGTGTTCACGATAGCCATCACTCTTGCGCAACTCCGTTGCCAGCCGATACTCCAGACCGCTCTTTTGCGCCTGGGAGAGATTGGCGCGCACGCGCTTGCGCCCATAACTGCCTCCGGCAGCCTCAATGCTGGCACTCAGCTTTCCGGGCTTACGGGTAATAATGTTGATCACACCACCAACGGCCCGATCGCCATAGAGCGTCCCGGCACTGCCCTTGACGATCTCGATACGTTCGATACTTTCGAGCGGAATATTTATGAGCTGGGGACTGGCGAGCGTGATGTCATTCAGCCTGCGCCCATCGAGCAGCACAAGTGTATTGGTCGCGGAATTCTCGCCAAAACCGCGCATGGATATCTTCGTGCGTGAACCGTCTCCGAAGAGATCATCCACCACGATACCAGCAACCTTGTCCAGTACTTCGGCCAGATTGTCGGCACCCTGTGCCTGTATCTGGTCACGGCTGATAACGGTAATACTGGCGGGTGTTTCCTGGGCAGGCTGCTCGACGCGCGCTGCCGAGACAACCACGGTGCCCAGGTCATCGGCCGCATGGGCCAGGGGGATGGTGCCGGCAAGGGCCAGCATCAGAAGGGTTTTCTTCATGGTGTTCGCTCCGCAATCAGATGTTCCAATCGCGGGCAATACAGGACCACGGGCGTGCCTGCCCTGTTTCCCTTCCATCGGGATTCGTCCCGCGTTGCCCACCGCAACGCGTTCGCAATGCCTCGGGGCCGGTCTCCGGGCTTGGAACACCTGCAAGCCGCCTTCCCATCCGCAAGGGACAGTGGCCCAGGGAACATCTGACTAATTCCGGGCGCGGCAGATTGTATCTGACGGGTTCGAGAACAAGGCGAAGTTCGCGGCCAATAGCGCAACTATTGGCAAGAACTTCAACACCGTTATCGGGCCTGTCAGGTGCAAGATGCGCGTCCATGAATTATTCAGAGGTTCCCGACTGGCGCAGGCCGCGCATGAGCGCCGGTTCCTTACCGTTGCGGGGGCAGCGCCGGACTCTCACCGGCTTCCCGATTATCCCCGTGCCATATTGGCACGGGGCACCCCGAGGCAGTGCGTGCGGGATGCCACTGCATCCCGCCACGCCGGCGCGCATTGTACGCGCCCCGTCTTCCTCTGTCAGGCGCTTGCCCGCGCAGCGAATTCCTCGCGCAGGCGCCGGGCCGCCTCGACCATGTTGTGCAGGGCCGGATCGACTTCCTCCCAGCTTCGCGTCTTCAGGCCACAGTCGGGATTGACCCACAGGCGTTCGGGCGGAATGCGCTCCGCTGCCAGGCGCATCAGGGCCACAATCTCTTCCACCGTCGGGATGTTGGGGGAATGGATGTCGTACACGCCGGGACCAATCTCGTTCGGATATTCGAAATTGACAAAGGCATCCAGCAGCTCCATCTGCGAACGTGAGGTCTCGATGGTGATGACATCGGCATCCATCTCCGCGATCGATTCGATGATGTCGTTGAACTCCGAGTAGCACATGTGGGTGTGGATCTGGGTTTCGTCCCGCACGCCGGAGGCGGTCAGGCGGAAGGCCCGTACGGCCCAGTCCAGGTATTCCTGCCACTGGCTGCGTCGCAGGGGCAGTCCCTCCCGCAGCGCGGCCTCGTCGATCTGGATGGCCCGTATGCCGGCCGCCTCGAGATCGAGCACCTCGTCGCGCAGGGCCAGTGCAATCTGGGCACAGGTCTCGGCCCGCGGCTGGTCATCGCGGACGAAGGACCAGTTGAGAATCGTCACCGGACCGGTGAGCATGCCCTTCATCGGCCGCTCGGTCAGCGACTGGGCATAGCGGATCCAGTCCACGGTCATTGGCGCCGGTCGCTGGACATCGCCATAGATGATCGGCGGCTTGACGCAACGCGATCCGTAGGACTGCACCCAGCCGAAGCGGGTAAAGGCAAAACCGTCCAGCAGTTCGCCGAAGTATTCGACCATGTCGTTGCGCTCCGGCTCGCCGTGCACCAGCATGTCGAGCCCGTATTCCTCCTGCTTGCGCACCACATGGGCGATCTCCTCGTGCATCCTGGCCACATAACCGTGCTCGTCCAGGTTGCCTTCCCGCCAGGCACGGCGTACGCCGCGAATCTCGGCCGTCTGCGGGAACGAACCGATGGTGGTGGTGGGGAACAGGCTGGGCAGATCCAGCCGCGCTCGCTGCAGGGGCCTTCTTTCCGGATAGGGCCGGTTCCGCTCGAGCAAGCTCCCGTCGATCTGCTCCAGACGCGCCCGCACCTCCGGGCGCCGGGTGCGCGGAGACTGCCGTCGTGTCTTGCCGGCCCGGCGAGCGGCATCGAGCGCCTCGGCAACTGCCGCACGGCCATCGGTCAGGGCTCGGCGCAGCACGCCGATCTCGTCCAGTTTCTGGGTGGCAAAGGCAAGCCAGGACTTGAGCTCCCCGTCGAGCTCCGTCTCCGATTCCAGATCGACCGGCACGTGCAGCAGCGAGCAGGAGGGTCCGATCCACACACGCTCGCTGCCGATGCGCTCGACGGTACGATCCAGTGTCGTCAAGAGGGCATCGAGATCCGCCCGCCATATGTTGCGACCATCGATCAGGCCCAGTGACAGGATCTTGTAGGCCGGCAGGCGGTCGAGCACGGCATCGAGCTGTTCCGGTGCCCGCGCCAGATCGACATGCAGCCCGGCCGTGGGCAGCGAGGCGGCCAGCCCCAGATTGTCGTCCAGCGCGCCAAAGTAGGTCGTGAGCAGGAGCTTCACCGGCGCGGCCTGCAGCCGGTTGTAGGCCTTCTCGAAGGCCTGTTTCCAGGCCGTGGGCAGGTCCAGCACCAGTATCGGCTCGTCAATCTGCACCCATTCGGCCCCCAGGGCGCCCAGTTCCTCCAGCACCTCGGCATAGACTGCCAGCAGGTCATCCAGCAGCTCCAGGCGATCGAAGGACTCGCCCTTGACCTTGGCCAGCCACAGCCAGGTAAGCGGTCCAATCAGCACCGGCTTGAACGGAATGTCCAGGGCACGGGCCTCGCGCACCTCGTCGAAGAACTTTTGCGAGGACAGCCGAAACACCTGCCCCTTGCTCACCTCGGGCACCAGATAGTGGTAATTGGTGTCGAACCACTTGGTCATTTCGCAGGCCGCTGCCGGCTCTCCGCTCGGAGCCCGGCCGCGGGCCATGTGGAAATACAGATCGAGATCGACCTCGCCCCCCGACCAGCCGAATCGCTCGGGCACCACGCCGAACATGGCCGAATGGTCGAGCACATGGTCGTAGAAGGAGAAGTCCCCGACCGGAACCAGATCCAGCCCGGCCTGCTGCTGACGCTTCCAGTTGGCGGCGCGCAGGGCGCGTCCCTGGTCCTCGAGCTGCCCGCGGTCGATCTCCCCGCGCCAGTAGGCCTCGAGGGCAAATTTCAGTTCTCTCTGCGCACCGATGCGCGGAAAGCCAAGATTGTGTGCCTGCATGATGCGTGCTCCGTTGACAGTTCCTTGACGCGGAGCAGTCTGGCGCGGAACAATGATGAGCTCAACTCATGATTTTTAATAATTAACTGAAAATAATTCATGCAACTGGACATCCGACATCTGCGTACCCTGCAGGCACTGGCGCAGGAGGGCAGCCTCTCTGCGGCCGCCGCGCGGCTGCACCTGACCCAGTCGGCCCTCTCCCACCAGCTCAAGGCCCTGGAGGAACAACTGGGCGCGCCACTTTATCTGCGCAAGTCACGCCCGCTGCGCTTTACCCGCCAGGGTGAACGCCTGCTGGAGCTGGCCGAAGAAGTGCTGCCACGTATCGACGCGGCCCGGCGTGACCTGCAACGCATGGGTACCGGGGCCCGCGGACGGTTGTTCATCGCCATCGAGTGTCACAGCTGCTTTGCCTGGCTGATGCCCACCATGGACCGCTATCGCCACCTCTGGCCGGAAGTGGAAATGGACCTCACCACCAGCTTTGCCTTCGATCCGCTGCCGGCCCTGCGCTCGGGTGAGCTGGATCTGGTGGTGACTTCGGACCCCAGGCCCGGCCAGGGCATCCACTACGAACCACTGTTCGAACACGAGGCCCTGCTGGCGCTGGCAGCGGACCATCCCCTGACTGCACGCCGCTGGATCCGGCCCGAGGATCTTCGCGACGAGACCATCATCACCTACCCGGTTGCCCGCGACCGGCTGGATGTATTCAGCCGCTTTCTCGATCCCGCCGGTATCGAGCCCCGTGCCGTGCGTCAGACCGAGCTCACCGTCATGATGGTGCAACTGGTGGCCAGCCGGCGTGGCGTGGCCGCCCTGCCCGACTGGGCACTGGCCGAACACCTCGCTGCCGGGCAGGTAGTGGCCCGCCCGCTGGGCCGGCATGGCCTGCACGGGATGCTGCATGCGGCCATCCGGGAATCGGAGTGCGACATGCCCTGGATGACCGACTTCATCCGTACCGCGCGCGAGGTGGCAGGACAACGCGCCGGCAGCGAGCAGCCCGCCGGGCGCTGATTTCTGCTATAGTGCGCGGCCCTTTTTGCACGACCGGTTGTTTTCCCCATGTTCGAACTGACCTGCCCCGGCAAGGCCTGCGTCCGCAATGACGTACTCTCCGGCCTGACCGTCGCACTCGCCCTCGTCCCCGAGGCCGTGGCCTTTGCCTTCGTCGCCGGCGTGGGCCCTCTGGTCGGCCTGTATGCCGCCTTCATGATAGGCCTGATCGCAGCCGTGGTCGGCGGCCGCCCCGGCATGATCTCGGGCGCCACCGGCGCCATGGCCGTGGTGATGGTGGCCCTAGTCAGCGAACACGGCATCGAATACCTGTTTGCCGCCGTACTGCTGGCCGGCCTGTTCCAGATCCTGGCCGGTGTCCTGCGGCTGGGCAAGTTCATCCGCATGGTGCCCTATCCGGTCATGCTCGGTTTCGTCAACGGCCTGGCCATTGTCATATTCCTTGCCCAGTTGCAGCACTTTCAGGTCCCGGACGGGCACGGGGGCAAGCAGTGGCTGGCCGCCGAACCGCTCGCCATCATGGCGGGCCTGGTCCTGCTGACCATGGCCATCATCCACTTCCTGCCGCGGTTTACCCGCGCCATTCCGTCCTCGCTGGCGGCCATCGTGGTCGTCACCCTGCTGGTCCTCGGACTCGACCTGGACACCCGCACCGTGCAGGGCGTGCTGGCCGACATGACCGGCGATCCCGATGCCTCCATTGCCGGCGGGCTGCCCACCTTTCATCTGCCCGACATCCCGTGGAATCTGGAGACGCTGAAGATCATCCTGCCCTATTCGCTCATCCTGGCGGGCGTGGGGCTGATCGAGTCCCTGCTGACCCTGCAGCTGATTGACGAGCTGACCGAGACCCGCGGGCGCGGCAATCGGGAGTGCATCGGCCAGGGCGTGGGAAACGCCGTCAACGGCCTGTTCGGCGGCATGGGGGGCTGCGCCATGATCGGCCAGAGCCTCATCAACATCAATTCGGGGGGGCGCGGCCGACTCTCCGGCATTGCCGCCGCACTGTTCCTGCTCGGATTCATCCTGTTTGCTTCGCCGCTCATCGAGCAGATACCCATCGCCGCGCTGGTGGGCGTGATGTTCATCGTCGTCATCGGCACCTTCGAATGGGCCAGCTTCAGGCTCATTGGCCGCATCCCGCCGGAGGACACCTTCGTCGGCATCCTGGTGGCCGTGGTCACCGTGTTCGCCGACCTGGCCGTGGCTGTCATCGTGGGCGTGATCGTCTCCGCGCTGGTCTTCGCCTGGAAGCATGCCCGCCACATTGGTGTCGAGCAGTTCATGGACGGCAACGGGGCCAAGGTGTACCGGCTGCACGGCCCGCTGTTCTTCGGTTCCGCACACGGGTTTGGCGACCTGTTCACGCCGCGCGAGGATCCGGACGAGGTCATCGTGGACTTTGCCGATGCCCGGCTGGCGGATCACTCCGGGCTGGAGGCCATCGACAAGCTGGCCGAACGCTATCAGCGAGCCGGCAAGCACCTGCGCCTGCGCCACCTCAGTCCCGAGTGCCGGGAGCTACTGGACAAGGCCGGTGATCTGGTAGAGGTCAATCGCGAGGAAGATCCCCACTACCACGTGGCCGACGACCGGCTGGCCTGAGCAGCGGAAAGGCCTCAGGCGTAGGGGTCGGGCATGCCCTCGGGGCGGCGCTTGAAGCGCTTGTAGTTCCAGACATACTGGGCGGGATTGAGGCGTACCAGCTCCTCGATGGTCTCGTTCAGCACCCGGGCCCCTGTCTCAGGATCCGGGTCATGAATACGCGCGTCGAGCAGGCGCACATGCATGCGAAAACCTCGCCCCCCGGGCAGGCGCTCGGCAAAGGACAGCACCACCGGCACCTTGCGCTCGGCGGCCAGCCGGGTGAGCAGCGTCATGGTGTAGGCCGGGCGCCCGAAAAAGGGCGCAAACACCCCGCTGCCGCCCCGTGGTGCCTGATCCGGCAGGATACCGATGCACTCCCCGCGGCCCAGGGCTGCCTGCAGCTGACGGATGCCGCCGGCGGTGGTAGGCACCAGGCTGGCCCCGGTCCGGGCCCGGGCGCGCTTGACCAGCGCATCCACCACCGGCTCGCGCGGCGGCTTGTACAGGCTCGTCATCGGCCAGTGACTGGCGGCGAACAGACCGGTCAGCTCCCAGCTGCCAAGATGCGGCGAGCAGAGGATCGCGCCGCGCCCCTCGGCCACCCGCTCGGCCACCCGTTCGAACTCCGGCACCTCGGTAATGGCCTGCAGGCGCTCCGGGGATGCATGCCACAGCCAGGGCGCCTCGGTCAGCGCCTTGCCGGTCTCCATCAGCGAGGCCCGCGCCGTGCGCCGACGCCAGGCCGCATCACGCTCCGGGAAACACAGTTCCAGATTGCGCAGCGCGGTTTCCCGGTCACGGCGGGAGAAGCGCCACACCAGCAGGCCCAGCCCCGCGCCCAGGGCATGATTCACGCGCAGGGGCACATGGCCAAGGCACCAGAACAGGCCGCGCAGCAAGGCCCCCTTCATTGCGCCTCGCCAAGCGCGGCTTCAAGCCCCTGCCCCATCAGCGGCCGCATGGCCGACAGCAGGCTGCGAAAGAGCTGCGGGTTGTTGCGCTCCTCCCCTGCCAGCAGTTCCTTCATGTGCTGGCGCTGAGTCGGCATGTCGAAACAGGCCGGGCAGTTCTCCATGATCACGGGCAGACCGGCCTCGGCAGCAAACGCCGCGGTTTGCCGCTCGCGGGCGAACACCAGCGGCCGGATCACCCGCAGGTCACCGGCATCGATGCGGTAATGGGCCTTCATGGTCTGCAGGCGGCCGCCATGAAAGGCCGACATGAGAAAGCTCTCGGCCAGATCGTCCAGATGCTGGGCCAGCGCAATCACGCCATAACCATGCTCGCGCGCGGTTCGGTACATCAGGCCCCGTTTCATGCGCGCGCAGAAGGCGCAGTAGGAGTCGTTGTCCATGTGGCTCTCGGCCAGGCTCACGATGGGCTCGCGCACATAGTGATAGGGCACGCCGAGCGCTTCCATGTACGGGATCAGCGGTGAGGGATCGAAGCTCTCCGACTGCGGGTCGATGGTAACCGCCGCCAGCTCGAAACGGATCGGCGCATGGCGCTGGAAGTGCATCAGGATGTGCAGCAGCGACAGCGAGTCCTTGCCCCCGGACAAGCCGAGCAGGATGCGGTCCCCCTCCCGGATCATGCGGTATTCGGCAATGGCCCGCCCACAACTGCGCAGCAGGGACTTGGGCGGCGGGCAAAACTCGGCGGCAACGGCGTTCATGGGGCAAGGTTACCATTGCCGGCCATGCCGGTAGAACCGCCGTGGCACAGGCGGCATGGCAACAGGAAAAGAGTATCCGGGAAACAAGAAGGCCCCGGAATCCTTCCCGGGGCCCATGCCGTCCTGGCCAAGGTGATTTGTCCTGAGTTTCCTTGTGTTGCGTTCCTGGCAGCGACTCCTTCGCCCACCCGCCGACCCTCCAGTGGCGGGTGTGTCCCTGATCCCTCCATCCTCCTTCCTTGTGGTGCTAGTATGCGGCCATGCATGCCCCGGCGAAATCGGATACCGGGGACAATTCGTGTAGTACTTTTACTACACGACCGACCTGGAGCAAGGAAACCCGAATGAAGCGGACACTCTATCCCGAACTCATCCCCTGGAACCAGTTCCATCTTGATGTCGGCGACGGCCATGCCCTGCATGTGGAGCAGAGCGGCCATCACGACGGCATTCCCGCGGTCTATCTGCATGGCGGGCCCGGCGCGGGGAGCGAGCCCTGGCATCGCCAGCTGTTCGACCCCGCACGCTATCACATCGTGCAGTTCGACCAGCGCGGGGCCGGCAAGTCCCGCCCGCATGCCTCGGTCGAGCACAACACCACCGCCGACCTGGTGGCCGACATGGAGCGCATCCGCACGCATCTCGGCATCGAGCGCTGGCTGGTGGTGGGCGGTTCCTGGGGCTCGACCCTGGCCCTGGCCTATGCCGAGGCCCACCCCGAACGGGTCACGGGGCTGATCCTGCGCGGCATCTTCCTCTGCCGCGACGAGGACATCCACTGGTTCTACCAGTCCGGGGCCCACCGCATCTTTCCCGATTACTGGCAGGACTTCATCGCGCCCATTCCGGAAGACGAGCGCGATGATCTGGTGGCGGCCTACCACCGGCGCCTGTTCTCCGATGACGAGGTCACCCGCATGCGGGCCGCCGAGGCCTGGTCGGTGTGGGAAGGCCGCTGTGCTACCCTGCGCGGCAGCAAGGCCGTGATCGACCACTTCGCCGATCCCTTCGTGGCCCTCTCGCTGGCACGTATCGAGTGCCACTACTTCGTCAACCACGCCTTTCTCGAACCCGGCCAGTTGCTGAACGATGCACACCGTTTGCGTGACATTCCCGGCACGATCATCCACGGGCGCTACGACATCGTGTGCCCAGCCGATCAGGCCCATGCCCTGCACCGCGCCTGGCCGGAAGCGGAGCTGAAGATTATTCCCGATGCCGGCCATGCGGCCTCCGAGCCGGGCATCCTCGAGGCCCTGCTGGAGGCTACCGACGCCTTCGCCGAGCGCCTGGGAAGCCCATGATCGGACTGCTGCAGCGGGTCACCGAGGCTTCGGTGCGGGTGGATGGCGAGACAATCGGCCGGATCGGCCCCGGCCTGCTGGTCCTGGTAGGGGTACAGAAACATGACGACGAGGCGCGCATGACACGCCTGCTCGAGCGCCTGCTGGGCTATCGCGTGTTCGAGGACGAGGCCGGGCGCATGAACCGCGCCCTTGCCGATACCGGCGGGGGCCTGCTGCTGGTGCCGCAGTTCACGCTGGCCGCCGATACCCGCAAGGGCACGCGCCCGAGCTTCAGCAGCGCAGCGCCACCCGAGCAGGCCCGCGAACTGTTCGATGCCCTGGTGAAAAGGGCCGAGGCGGAACATACCGGCCCGGTTGCCAGCGGCCGGTTCGGCGCCGACATGCAGGTGGCCCTGGTCAATGACGGACCGGTAACCTTCTGGCTGGAAACATGACCCGGCCCGGAGTGCCGGGCCTGGAGTGACAGGAAGTGCCGGCGGGCGTGGCCGGATCAGCCGCGATGGGCCCCCATGTGCCCCCCGCACTGCGGCCCGGCAAGGCGCCTGAGCCCTTCCAGATCGCGGATGGTGATGAACTTGCGGTCGACCTCGATCAGGCCGTTGTTCTGGAAGCGGGTGAACAGCCGGCTGATGGTCTCCACCGCGAGCCCCAGGTAATTGGCAATGTCGTTGCGCGACATGCTGAGCATGAACTCGGTACCCGAGAAACCACGGCTGCTGAAGCGCTGTGACAGACTGACGAGGAAGTTGGACAGCTTCTCCTCGGACGACTTCTTGCCCAGCACCATCATGAAATGCTCGTCGTTCTGCAGCTCGCGGCTCATCAGCCGGAACAGCTGATGCTGCAGGCCCGGAATCTCCTGCGCCAGCTCCTCCAGTGCATCGAAGGGTATCTCGCACACGCTGGTGGTCTCGAGCGCGATGGTCGAGCAGTGATGGGTGCTGTCGTGGATGGCGTCCAGCCCCACCAGCTCGCCCGGCAGGTGGAACCCCAGCACCTGCTCCTCGCCCTCCTCGGAAACGCTGAACGACTTGACCGAACCGGAGCGTACCGCGTACAGCGAATGCAGCTCGTCGCCTTCCCGGTAGAGGTAGTCGCCGCGGTGCAGCGGGCGCTTGCGGCGAATGATGTGATCCAGCCGGTCGATGTCCTGCACGCTCATGCCGACAGGCAGGCACAGGTCACGCAGACTGCACTCCTGACATGCGACCTTCAGTCCCTTGAGGTCGATGACCTTGCGGTCGGTGGGTTCTGTCATGATGCGCTCTTCTGGCGTCTATAATTTGACCTGAGCATATATTCACCCGATCCACTGCACAAGCCCCCGTCAGGCGCATCCCGTGATATGATGGCTTGCCCGTGACCACACGACCCGAATCCATGTCCGAGCGTACCGCCAGCGTAGCGCGCAACACCCTGGAGACGCGCATCGAGGTTGCCATCAATCTGGATGGCAGCGGCAAGGCCGATTTCGATACCGGGGTACCCTTTCTCGAGCACATGCTCGACCAGGTGGCCCGCCACGGCCTGTTCGACCTGAAGATCCGTGCCGAGGGCGACCTGCACATCGATGCCCACCACACGGTGGAGGACATCGGCATCACCCTGGGCCAGGCCATGGCGCAGGCCGTGGGCAACAAGAAGGGCATCCGCCGCTACGGCCATGCCTATGTCCCGCTGGACGAGGCCCTGTCGCGCGTGGTGGTCGACTTTTCCGGCCGCCCGGAACTGGTGGATACGGTGGAATACCCGGCCGCCCGGCTGGGCAGCTTCGATACCGAGCTGTTCCACGAGTTCTTTCAGGGCTTCGTCAACCACGCCGCCGTGACCCTGCACCTCGACAACCTGCGCGGGCGCAACACGCACCACATTGCCGAGACCATCTTCAAGGCCTTCGGCCGCGCCCTGCGCATGGCACTGGAGCCCGATCCGCGCATGCAGGACATGCTGCCCTCCACCAAGGGAGCGCTCTGACCGCACGACCGGACACCGCCGCACCATGAAGACCATCGCAGTCATCGATTACGGCATGGGCAACCTGCGCTCCGTGGCCAAGGCCGTGGAACACGTGGCCCCCGCGGGCACACGGGTGCGGGTCACCGACCGGCGAGACGAGATCCTCGAGGCCGATCGCATCGTGTTCCCGGGCCAGGGCGCGGCACGCGACTGCATGCGCGCCCTGCGCGCGCACGGGCTGGTCGATGTGGTGCGCGAGGCAGTACGCAACCGCCCCTTCCTCGGCATCTGCATGGGCATGCAGGTCTTGCTCGACTACTCCGAAGAGAACGACGGCACCGAATGCCTGGGCGTGTTTCGCGGCCGGGTGCGTTTCTTTGGCACCGACCTGCACGATGCCGACGGCCGGCGGCTCAAGATCCCGCACATGGGCTGGAACAACATTCACCAGCGCCAGCCGCACCCGCTGTGGGACGGCATCGAGCAGGACAGCCGCTTCTATTTCGTGCACAGCTACTATTCCGACCCGGCCGAGGACGACCTGCCGGCCGGCGAGACCGAATACGGCATCCGCTTCACCTCGGCCATCGCGCGCGGCAACGTGTTCGCCATTCAGGCGCACCCGGAAAAGAGCGCCGAGGCCGGCCTGCGGCTGCTGCGCAACTTCACCCGCTGGAATGGAATGGAATGAGGAGTCCGTCATGCTGTTGATCCCGGCCATAGACCTCAAGGACGGCAAGTGCGTGCGGCTGCGCCAGGGCCGCATGGACGACGAGACCGTCTTCTCCGACGACCCGGTGGCCATGGCCCGGCGCTGGGTCGATGCCGGCGCCCGCCGCCTGCACCTGGTGGACCTGGACGGTGCCTTCGCCGGCCGCCCGGCCAATGCCGGGGTCATCCACGACATCGTCGAGGCCTGCCCCGACGTGCCGATACAGGTGGGCGGAGGCATCCGCGACGAGGACACGGTAGCCGCCTATCTGGACGCCGGCGTCCAGTACGTCATCATCGGCACCAAGGCGGTCAGTGCCCCGCATTTCATCAACGACCTCTGCCTCGAGTTCCCGGGCCACATCATCGTCGGCCTCGATGCGAAGGACGGCAAGGTGGCCATCGACGGCTGGTCCAAGCTCTCGCATCACGATGTCATCGACATGGCCCAACGCTTCGAGGACGATGGCGTGGCCGCCATCATCTTCACCGACATCAGCCGGGACGGCATGATGCAGGGCCTCAACCTGGACTCGACCGTGGAACTGGCGCGCGCCATCCGCACGCCGGTGATCGCCTCCGGGGGCATCACCACCATCGAGGACGTGGAACGGTTGTGCGAGGTGGCCGACGAGGGCATCATCGGCGCCATCACCGGCCGCGCCCTGTACGAGGGCACGCTGGACCTGGCCGAGGGCCAGAAGCTGGCCGACGAACGCTGCCCTGCCGACTGACATGCCGCTTGCACGCCGCATCATTCCCTGTCTCGATGTCGACGCCGGCCGCGTGGTCAAGGGCGTGAAGTTCGTCGATATCCGCGATGCCGGCGACCCGGTCGAGATCGCCCGCCGCTACGATGCCGAGGGCGCCGACGAGATCACCTTCCTCGACATCACCGCCAGCTCCGATGACCGCGAGACCATGGTGCACGTAGTGGAGGCGGTGGCCTCCGAGGTCTTCATCCCGCTGACCGTGGGTGGCGGCATCCGAGAGATGGCCGACATCCGCCGCATGCTCAATGCCGGGGCCGACAAGGTGGCCATCAACACGGCCGCCGTCTTCCGCCCGGAATTCGTGCGCGAGGCCACCGAATACTTCGGCTCGCAGTGCATCGTGGTGGCGATCGACGCCAAGCAGGTCGAAGACGCCCCCGACGGCAGCCCGCGCTGGGAGATCTTCACCCATGGCGGGCGCAAGCCCACCGGCATCGATGCCATCGAATGGGCACGCCGCATGAGCGACTACGGCTGCGGCGAGATCCTGCTCACCAGCATGGACCGCGACGGCACCAAGGCCGGGTTCGACCTGCAGCTCACCCGCGCGGTGAGCGATGCCGTGCCGGTGCCGGTGATCGCCTCCGGCGGGGTGGGCAACCTCGAGCACCTGGCCGAGGGCGTGCTCGAGGGTCATGCCGATGCGGTGCTCGCCGCCAGCATCTTCCACTTTGGCGAATACAGCATCCGCGAGGCCAAGGAATACATGGCCCGGCGCGGCATCGAGGTGCGCCTGTGAGCGACTGGCTGGACGAGGTGCGCTGGAACGAGGACGGCCTGGTGCCGGCCATCGCCCAGGACTGGCAGACCGGCGAGGTCCTGATGCTGGCCTGGATGGACCGCGAGGCGCTGCGGCGTACCGCCGAACTCGGCGAGGCCGTATACTGGTCGCGCTCGCGCGGGCAGTACTGGCACAAGGGAGAGACCTCGGGCCACGTGCAAAAGGTGCACGAGATCCGCCTCGACTGCGACAGCGATGTCATCCTGCTGCAGGTCGAGCAACGGGGTGGCATCGCCTGCCATACCGGCCGCCGGCGCTGCTTCTACAAGCGGCTCGAGAACGGGCGCTGGGTAACCACCGACACGGTCCTCAAGGACCCGGGAGACATTTACGGATGAACCAGACCATCCTCGAGCAGGTCTATGAAGTATTGCAGGCACGCAAGCAGGCCGACCCCGGCTCTTCCTATGTGGCCAGCCTGTACCACAAGGGGCTGGATGCCATTCTGAAGAAGATCGGCGAGGAGGCCACCGAGACCGTAATGGCGGCCAAGGACGGCGAGTCGGACAAGATCGTTTATGAAGTCGCCGATTTGTGGTTTCATACCCTGATCCTGCTGGCGCAGACCGACATACCGCCACAACAGGTCCTGGCCGAACTGGAACGACGCTTCGGCACTTCCGGGCTGGCCGAGAAGGCCGCCCGCGGCAACACGAACCCTGCCGCAGAATAGGCGGCAGATGATGCAAACCCAACGAATCCAAGCGAGGTAACGACATGGGTGTAGGTGGAATCAGCCCCTGGTCCCTGATCCTGATCCTGCTCATCGTGGTGCTGCTGTTCGGCACCAAGAAGCTGCGCAACATCGGCGGTGACCTGGGCAGTGCAATCAAGAACTTCAAGCAGTCCATGAAGGAAGGCGAGGAAGAGGCCAAATCCGGCGGCGAGGCCGGCAAGCTGCCCGGCGACACGACCGAAGGGCAGGTAATCGAGGCCAAGGCCGAACACAAGGACAAGTCCGAATCCTGAACCGGACCCTGTTCCAATGACCGAAGTCGGCATCTCCGAGCTGCTGCTCATCATGGTGGTGGCCCTGATCGTGGTCGGCCCCGAGCGACTGCCGGGGCTGGCCCGCAAGGCCGGCTACTGGGTCGGCCGGCTGCGTCACTACGTGGCCGGCGTGCGCAGCGAGATCGAGGAGCAGCTCCAGGCCGACGAACTGCGCCAGATGATGCAGCGCCAGGAACAGGAGATGGCCGAGCTGCGCGACCTCCTGCACAAGAGCCGGGGCGAGGTCGAGGGCAGCCTGGAGGAAGTCAACGACTACCTGGTACGCGCTGCCGAATCCGGCGACAGCACGCCGAAAGAAGGCACGCCGGATACCGACAACAGGGGCGATGAGGCCGAACAGGCCACCGCCACCCGCGAGGCCCTGCCCCAGGGCTTTGAACCCGCCCCGGCAGAGACTCCGGAACCCGTGAAACAACCGGTCGGCAATGAGCAGAAAACCAGACACTGACGCGGCACAAGGCAACGAGGCACAGGAGCAGCCCGAACAGGGCCTGATCGATCACCTGATCGAACTGCGCGACCGCCTGCTGCGCATGGTGCTGGGCGTGGTGCTCGTCTTTGCCGTGCTGTTTCCCTTTGCCGACGAGATCTACAGCTATCTGGCACTGCCCCTGCTCAAGCACCTCCCGGAAGGCAGCTCGATGATCGCCATCGATGTTGCCTCGCCCTTCCTCATCCCCTTCAAGCTGGTGCTGATGCTCTCCGTGGTGCTGTCCATGCCCTGGATCCTGTACCAGATCTGGGCCTTCGTCGCGCCCGGGCTCTACCAGCACGAGAAGCGGCTGGCCCGTCCGCTGCTGGTCTCCAGCATCCTGCTGTTCTATGTCGGCATGGCCTTCGCCTACTTCGTCGTGTTCCCGCTGGTGTTCGGATTCTTCACCAGTGTCGGTCCCCAGGAGGTCAAGGTGATGACCGACATTGGTCGCTACCTCGACTTCGTCAACATGCTGTTTCTCGCCTTCGGCATCGCCTTCGAGGTGCCGGTGGCCACCGTGCTGCTGGTCGCCATTGGCGCCGTGACCCCGCAGAAACTGGCCCGCATCCGGCCCTATGTCATCGTCGCGGCCTTTACCATCGGCATGCTGCTCACGCCGCCGGATGTCATCTCCCAGATCCTGCTGGCCGTGCCCATGTGGCTGCTGTACGAGCTGGGCATCATCTTCTCGCGCATGGTGCGCCCTGGCGA
>RFHG01000096.1 GCA_003696465.1 Gammaproteobacteria bacterium
AAGGGCTTTTCCTCCAACGCGGTCATTTCCATCATCGCGGTGATGATCATCGGCGCCGGGCTGGACAAGACCGGGCTGATGAGCAAGGTGGCCGGATTCATCCTCAAGGTAGGGGGGCGTACCGAGGGCCGCATCATCCCGACCATCTCGGGCACCGTGGCCTTCATCTCCAGCTTCATGCAGAACGTCGGCGCGGCTGCCCTGTTCCTGCCGGTGGTGAGCCGCATCTCGGCCCGCACCGGCCTGCCGATGTCGCGCCTGCTCATGCCCATGGGCTTCTGTGCCATCCTCGGCGGCACCATGACCATGGTCGGCTCCAGCCCGCTGATTCTGCTCAACGACCTCATCCTGGCCTCCAACGAGGGGCTGCCGGAGCACCAGCAGATGGAGACCTTCGATCTCTTTGCCGTCACCCCCGTCGGCGTGGCCCTGGTGCTGTCGGGCATCGTCTATTTCCTGCTGGCCGGCCGTTTCGTGCTGCCGGCACGGCAGACCTCGGCCGAGCCGGCCAACCCCAACAGCCTCGACTACTATCGCGAGGTCTACGGCCTCGACCTCGATCTGGCCGAGGTCACGGTCCCGGAATCCAGCCCGCTGGTGGGCAAGCAGCTCGATGACTTCGAGGCACCAGACCGGGTACGGGTCATTGCCGCCTTCATCGGAGAGGAGGGGGAACGCTTCAAGATCGGCCGTGACGGGCTGGCGCGCGACACCCGGATTCGGGCCGGCATGGTGCTGGGCATCATCGGCGAGCGTGCGCATGTCGCGGCCTTCGTCGAGAAATACGGCTTGCAGCGGGCGCAGGAGCTGGATGCCCTCAACGAGGTGCTCGGCGCGCAGCGTTCCGGGCTGGCCGAGATCGCCATTCCGCCGCGCTCGAATCTCATCGGCAAGAGCGCCCGCGACCTGTGGCTGCGCAAGAGCTACGGGCTCACCCTGCTGGCCCTGCACCGGGGGGAAAAGACCTACCTTCCGGGTGAGGGTGCCCGCGATGTACCCCTGCAGGCCGGGGATACGCTGATTGTCTGGACCACCTGGAGCAACCTGGCCTTCCTCGAACAGAACCCGGATTTTGTTGTCATCACGCAGCAGTATCCGCACGAGGAGTTGCGCCCGCACAAGGTCGGCTGGGCATTGCTGTTCTTCGGCATCGCGCTGTCGATGGTGCTGTTCACCGACATCCGGCTGTC
>RFHG01000550.1 GCA_003696465.1 Gammaproteobacteria bacterium
AGACCCGGGGGCCGGCAAGGGATGCCGGCCAGTTCATCGTCGGGCATGGAAGCCCGTCGATGAACCCCCGCAGCGATGCGTTCGCGGACGGGTACCCGCGCAAGCGGGCACGGGCCCGGGGTGCCCTTTCTTTGCCCACTTTCTTTGGGCAAGCAAAGAAAGTGGGGCGCGCTCGCGCCAGCGAGTGTGCAATGTTTTCCAAACGCGTGCCCGCGCAGCGGGTACGAAACCTGCGGTCGTCAGTTCTGCATGAACAAATGGGGCTGAGTTTGACCGACATTCAAAATTGAATTGCGTGCATGCGAGCAAGCGCGCTTCGGGCCTTTCACGGACTCGGATGCTCGCTACTGCACTTGTCAGCGCGCGCGCAGACGAGCCTGAATGCGCGCAAAGCGCTCCTCGCCCAATGCGCCGGGCAGGCCATCGAAGCGCTCGCCCATGGCCTGCTCCAGATGTTCCAGCCGGTCCTGGGGCAGGGGGTGGGTCTTGAACAGCAGGGCCAGCCGGCTGTCTTCGGCACTGATGGCATCCAGTGTCTGCAGGGCCGAGGGCAGGCCGAAGGGGTCATAGCCTCCCCGGCTGGCCAGGACCACGCCCATGCGGTCGGCCTGGTATTCATCCTTCTTGTCCAGGCCCTTTACATAGAGATCCTGCGAGGCATTGACGGCGAATTCGACCATCTCGCGGTTGTCGTCGTCAGCCGTGGCCTTGAGCACCGAGCCGATGACCTGCATGTAGCCCTGATCCTGCAGTGCCTTGAGGTGGTGTTTGGCGACCACATGGCCGATCTCGTGCGAGAGCACGCCGGCCAGTTCGGCCTCGTTGCGCAGGATCTCGAACAGACCACGGGTCACAAGCACATAGCCGCCCGGCATGGCGAAGGCGTTGACATCGGCATCATCGGTGACGCCGAAGGTCCAGGGCAGGTCGGGGCGCTCGCTCTGCAGGGCCAGCCACCGGCCCAGCCGGTTGACATAGTCCTGCAGCTCCGGGTCGTCGACCAGCGGTGCGGCGCCGAGCAGATGGGCGGCGAGGTCGCGGCCAATGGTGGCCTCGTCCTCGGGCTTCATGTTGTGGGCACTGAGGATACTGGTCACACCCTTGGCCAGGGCGCCAATATCGAGGTTTTGCAGGTCGAGCTTGAAGGCCAGGGCGATGGCGGGCACCAGGGCCAGGGTGACCAGCGTGCCAAGCAGCATGGGGCGAATACGAACAGGCATCAGAACAGCTCCTCCTCTTCGTCGTCCTCGGTTGCGGCCGGGGCGGCCGGCGGCTCGAGGTAGTCCATGGGGCGGGCCTCGATGCCTGCCTCGCGGGCGAAGGCCAGGGCCTCATCCCTGCTGGCGCGGTGGCGCTCCATCTTCCTTACCTCGGCGGGTGCCGGTTTGGCGTCACGGATGTCTTCCTCGCTGAGGCCGCGCACGCCGGTGGCCACCACGGTGCCCTGACTGCCGCTGCGCATGAAGCTGGCCAGGGCCGAGATTCCGCTTGCCCCCTGCTTGCGGTCGGCCGTACCAAGGCGCACGCTCAGCATGCGCACCCAGCCGTCATGCCCGCTGTCGGGCAGGTGCACGTGGTACCAGCCTCCCCGACGCTGGCGAATGTCCAGACGCACGCCCTGTCTGAGCAGTGCCAGTTTCCGCGCGCCGTAGGCGGGGCGATCGTAGAGCGGGGTGTCGCGGCGCACGGTGGCCGGATCCCCGGCCAGCGCTGTCTGGATGGGCAGGAACGCGAGTAGCAGCAAGGGGAGCAGGGCGTATGCAGGGCGCATTTCACTTTCTCTCCGGTTCATAGACGGTTACGGGCTCCGTCCTTCCCTTGACCGCGTGGCTTCCATGCGCATGGAAACGGAATCGGTCGGCACAGCGCTGCATCGTGTCCTCGGAGACGAGGATACGGGCAATGCCCTTGGTCAGTCCTTCGAGGCGGCTGGCCAGGTTCACCGTGTCTCCTATGGCAGTGTAGTCCTTTCGCGTTTCCGAACCAATGAAACCGACTACTGCGGGACCGGTATGCAGGCCGATGCCAATGTCGAACTCGATGCCCTGCGCGGCCAGTTCGGCCTGGAAGCGCTTGAGGTTGTCCACCATTTCCAGGGCTGCCTCGATGGCATGACAGGCCTGGTCCGGATCGTCTTCCGGCGCGCCCCAGAAGGCCATGATGGCATCGCCGATGAACTTGTCCAGGGTGCCGCCATGGCGAAAGATGGTCTCTACCTGGAGGCTGAAGTAGCGGTTGAGCAAATCTACGACTTCCTCCGGCCGCCGCTGTTCCGACAGGGTGGTGAAACCGCGGATGTCCGAGAACAGTACGGTGAGCGTGACCGACTTGCCGCTCAGGTCGTCCATGGTCTGGCCCTGACGCACCAGCCGCTCGACCACGCGCGGGTCCATGGTGCGCTTGAATTCGGCCTCGGTGATCCGGCGTCGCCGACGTTCTTCCAAGTATTGCGCCAGCCCGCCAATGAGGTAATAGAGCCAGGCAAACAGCAGCGGCGTAAGCAGAAACAGCACCCGATCCTGCTGCAGCGCCAGCCACTGGCCCAGCAGTATCAGCAGGGTCAGTGCCAGCAGGGCGATGCCGATCGCGCCCGGATGCAGCTGGCGCTGGAAGGCCAGCATCAGCAGTGCCAGCAGTGCCACGGCCAATACGGCACCGAGCCATTCCGGCCCCTCGTGCAGCCACTGCCCACGCGTCAGGTTGCTGAGTGCGGTGGCCAGGATCTCCACGCCCGGATACAGGCTGTCGAGCGGAGTGACGCGAAGGTCGTGCAGTCCGGCCGCGCTGGCACCGATAATGATGATCCTGTCGCGGATGGACTGCGGATCCAGACCCGGGCCTTCGGCGGCGGTCAGGGCCTCGTACACGTCGCTGTACGAGCGGTGTTCAAAGGCATGGGGGCCGGCACCCATCCAGCGCAGGCGAAAACGCGCGAGTTCCAGGGGCACGTCATGGCCCAGGTCGGTGGCGACCCGGGCGGCCATGGAGGGAATGCGCCAGCCATGGGCATCCAGCCAGCCGATGTAATGCCGACCCACCCCGTCCGGGTCTTCCTCGAAGTTGATCAGCCCCAGCCGCCAGGCTGCAGGGGCCACCGCATCGGGCAGGGTGAGCGCCACGCGCGCCTCCGGGTCGGCCGCGGCGGTGGGTACGAAGCCGAGCTGCGTACCGAACTGCGCCAATGGCAGGCCATTGGCATCGTTTTCGGGAGGCAGGCGCAGCATCGGCAGATAGACGTGGTCGGTGGCCGCAAGCACTTCCGAGAAGTACCGGTCGCTGTCGGGGTTGTCGCGGTCGCGGTCGGTAAACAGGATGTCGAAGACGATGGCTGCCGGCTGCAGTGCGGCCAGACCTTCCACCAGTTCGGCATGGATGGCGCGTGGCCAGGGGTAACGGCCCACGGACTCGTTCATGCGTGCCAGGCTGCGTTCATCGATGTCTATGATGAGGATTTTCGGATCGGCAGGTTGGCTCGCCGCCGTGTGGCGCACCAGTACATCCATCCAGCGTTCTTCAAGGGTCTGCAACAGGTGGAACCGCAGGCCCTCGGCAAGGGCCAGCAACAACAGCACGCCGCCGATGAACAGCAATGGCCGGTATCTTCCTGAAGCGGTGGCTTGCGACATGCCCTGAGCGTAGCACCGGTACCGATTCAGGCAAAGCCTTGAAGTCGGTTGAACTCGTGCACGCGGAACGGGTCAACAATCATGATTCTTTCAGGAGTTGTGCACATGCTGATCCGCATTCCCCGCCGTTCCGAGCCCAGGTCATCCGAGATCACGCCCGAATCGGTATGGCGGGAGCGGCGCCGTTTCGTCGAGGCCATGGGCCTGTCGGGCATTGCCCTGGCGGCACCCGGGTTGGCCGCAGCGGCCCACCGGCAGGACGCGCTCAGGGTGCTGAAGGGTGTGCATCCTTCCCAATGGAAGGTGGACGAGCCGGTCAATTCCTTCAAGGACATTACCCATTACAACAATTTCTACGAGCTGGGCACCGACAAGCGGGATCCGGCCCGTTTTGCGCGCCATCTGAAGACCAGGCCATGGAGCGTCGTGGTGGATGGACTGTGCGAGAAGCCGACCCGCTTCGACATCGAGGATATTCTGTCCTCATTCCCGCTGGAGGAACGCATCTACCGCCTGCGCTGCGTGGAGGCCTGGTCGATGGTGATCCCCTGGGTCGGCTTTCCGCTCTCGGCACTGCTGGATCGGGTCAGGCCGCTGTCCAGTGCCCGCTATGTGGCGTTCGAGAGCATCTACGACCCGAAAATGCTGCCGGGGCAGAAACGCCGGGTATTGGACTGGCCCTATCGCGAAGGGTTGCGCATGGACGAGGCCCGTCATCCTCTGACTCTCCTTGCCGTGGGGCTCTATGGCAAGGAACTGCCGGGCCAGAACGGTGCGCCCATCCGCCTGGTGGTACCCTGGAAGTACGGTTTCAAGAGCATCAAGTCGATCGTGCGTATCAGGCTGGTCGACAAGCAGCCCCCCACTACCTGGAACCTCATTGCCCCCGAGGAATACGGCTTCTATGCCAATGTGAATCCCGAGGTCGATCATCCGCGCTGGTCGCAGAAAAAGGAGCGGCGCATCGGTGAGTTTCTGCGCCGCAAGACCCTGATGTTCAACGGTTACGAGGAGGAAGTGGCCTCGCTGTATGCGGGCATGGATCTCAACCGCTACTACTGATGTCCAAACGTAGCCTTATTGATCGCATACTCGGCGGGCGCTGGCTGAAACCGGCTGTCTTCGTCGCGGCCCTGCTGCCATTGGGCTGGCTGATCTTCGATGCCCTGCGTGGCGAGCTTGGGGCGAATCCTATCGAGGAGGTCATTCATCGAACGGGCCTGTGGGCCTTGCGCCTGCTGCTGCTCACGCTGGCCATGAGTCCGCTGCGCCGGTTGACGGGGCGGGGCGAATGGTTGCGCCTGCGACGCATGCTGGGTCTGTTTGCCTTCTTCTATGCCACCCTGCACCTGCTCTCCTGGGTGGTGCTGGACCAGTTCTTCGACTGGCCGATGATGCTGGAAGAAATCCTGCGTCATCCCTACATCACCGTGGGCATGGCTGCCTGGCTGCTGCTGGTACCGCTGGCCGTGACCTCCACCCAGGGCATGATGCGACGTCTGGGGCGGCGCTGGAAGGCCTTGCACAGTCTGGTGTATGTGATTGCCGTGCTGGGCGTGTTGCACTTCGTCTGGCTGGTCAAGGCCGATGTACGTGAACCCCTGATCTACCTTGCCATTCTGGCCGTGCTGCTGGTGCTGCGGCTGGATCAGCGCTTCGGGGCGCGCTTGATCTCCTCGCGTTCCAGGTACAGCACGCAGCGCTGAATTTCGCGCCGGGCCGGGGGTTCCAGTCGCAGGAAGCGGCAGCCGACCCGCTTCTTGTTCAGCTCGGGCACCTCGGACTGGTGGCGTACCTCCAGATCGCACTGGATGGTGCGCTTGTTGGGCAGGATGATGGTGGCGTTCATCAGGATCTCGCCGGTGTGGAAGTGACTGTGCCCGGGAAAGAGGATGCCCAGCCCGCCCAGTGAGAGGTCGTGCACCTGTCCCTCCACCCTTTCCTCGATGCGCACGGCAGAACGCAGTTCCCGCGCCACCCGCACGCGGTAGTCCTCGCGTTTCTGTTCGTAAAAAATGCGTTCGGGGTAGGCCAGCACATAGTAGGAGATGCCGTCCTTGCTGTCGTGATGGACCAGCTGGCTGCTGAAACTGGTACGGATGCCGTCGAGCAGGGCGTGGCAACGGATGTGCTTCTCTTCGATCAGTCGCTGGTGCCCCTCCTCGGGTGTCAGCTCGTCCAGGACCAGGCGTTCGCGGTCCGGGAACACGGCCAGCACGGCAGTGGCGTAGGTCTGGCTTTCGTCATCGCCGACCACGGCAGTGATGAGCGCGCGCCGGTTCATCAGGCCCTCCAGCGTGTGGGTAATGCCGGTGCGGCCCTCGATACGGCGGCTGTTCTGCTTGTATTCGGCCATGCAGGGGGTGGATTCCGGTCAGGCGGCTTGGCGGGACTTTATCATTTCCGCGCCTGAATGACATGGACCGGAAGGACCATGCCAGGGATGGGCGTCAGGCCTTGCTGAGGAGGTGGCCGCCCGCTTCGTTGTGCAGTTTTCCGCAAGGGTCGTAGGTGCCCTCGCCGGTCTGCAGGTTGCCACGGAGGATGGACAGCGACTCCTGCAGATAGCGTTGCCCCAGCTCGACGATGCCACCGTTGACGCGATTTTCCCGTGCGCAGCGCTGCAGCTCTTCTGCCAGGGCGTGATAGCGCGCAGCCAGTTCGCCGCTGGGGTCGAGTCGGCTCAGGGTCTGCGGGATGTCAAGCCGGGCAGAAGGGGGCAGGGTGGCGCCAAGGGCCTGTTCCAGGGCCTGCATGCGTGGAAACAGGGCCTCCTTCTCGGCTACGGCCTGTTGCAGTGCCCGGGTGTTGTTGGCTTCAAGGGCCTTACGCTCGGCCTGCAGGACATCGAGCAGGCTGCGGGCCAGGGTCAGGCCCTCGTCCAGCAGTCGGGCGACCTGCTCGCGATTTGCCATGTTCAGCCCTCGAAGTCGAGCATCTTGTCGGCGATGCGCCGGTAGTCGGGCTGGTAGCTGCCATCCGAGATAGCGGCCCGCAGGGCCTCGATACGTTCGGCGTTGCGTCCTTCACTCTGCTCCATGCGGCTCAGGCGCAGCGCAGTCTCGGACAGGGTGACGCGGTCGCCCTGGGCGGGCTGAGCGGAGTTTTCGGCCGCGGGTGCCGTGCGTGCGGACGCAGGGGCCACGGACTTGCCCTGGGCGGTTTCCCCGCTGCGCCCGGTATCGTTGATCCGGGCCTGCAGCAACTCCTTGTTTGGATTGATCTTCATGGTGTCAGTACTCTCTGGCCAGTTGGCTCCTGCACGGGTTATCGGCCGCGCCTTTAGAAACTTTAGCAGAATTTTGTGCCTCGACGCGTTGTCATTGTCGGTTTCGGGGTGGGGGTGGGCCCACCTGTACCTGATCCCTGCCAATGACCCGGCCTTCCAGGACGCGTCCGGAGCGGAGATTGCGTACCCTGATGCGTTCGCCCTTGCCGCCGTTTTCCAGCGCCACCCCGGCCACTTCCACACGATAGCCCGAGCCGCCGGAGACGATGCGGACACGACCATTCTTGTGCACCGGATAGTCCGGAACGATCTGGGCCGGTGTGATGACACGACCGGCAGCAAGCGGATATCGCAGTTCGGCACCGATCAGGCTGGCAATGTCGGTGAACATGCCGGCATGCAGGGTGGAAATGTCGCGATCCTCCAGTTTCAAATGGCTTTTGTCCAGCCGCGTGCGTGCCGCCAGGGGCGTGGCGGCGACGACCACCGGGGCATGCACGGCGACGCGCGCCGGAACCCGGATGCGCCACTCCGGCTGCGCGCAGGCAACGACCACCGTCACCCGCCCGACGGGGCGCGGGTTCTGCCCTGCAAGCTGCATCTGCAGGGGCCGGCTGCAGGCCGCCAGCCGAATCCGCGGGTCGATGCGGGAGACCGTGACCACGCGCCGGGCCTCGTTTTTCACTGCCGGAGGAAGCCCCTCCAGATACGCGCTGACCCGTGCACGCAGCTGTTCGGGTTGTACGAGGCTGCCTGCCGCAAGCCCGGCCGCAGGCAACAGCAGGGCTGCGAACAGGCACGAAGTGGACAGGCGCGGGTTCACCGGGCCAGGGCCTCCTGTTTGAGCTGGTCGATCAATCCGATCAGCTCCTCGCTGATGGTTTCCATCTCGCGCAGGGCGGCGAGGGCATCGTCGCGCTGCCCGGCGGAAACCAGCTCCACGATCTGGCGTCCCAGGGCATGGACACGCTGGTGCGGTGGCTCAATGCTCTGGAAGGAGGGCAGGCTGCCGTAGCGGCTGGTGCCCAGGCTGTAATACCACTTGCCCAGACGGCACTGGGTATGGTCCTTGATCTCGTCCTCGCCCATGGTGTTGTCGTTGACGATGAGGTCGGCCAGACGTGCCTTCCACATCAGGTGATCCGCCTTGACGATTTCCAGCAGCAGGCTGTCGCTCTTCCACTTGGCCAGTTCGCCAAACTGGCGCCCGAAGCTTCGATAGATGTCCTGCAGTGATTCATTGATTTCGCCCAGGTGGCGCTGCTCCTGGTTCAGGGAAGCAGTGATGGCAGAGAGCCGGTCGGCCATCTCGTGGGCGACGGTCTGCTGTTCGGCTGCAGAGGTCGAGATGCCGTGAATCTCGCCGCTGACCTGTTGCACCAGCGAGGTGTTCTCGGACAGCACCATGGCCACTTCCTCGACCGCCTCGTTGCTGCGCGCCAGTCTTTCCAGGCTCTGGTCTACCGAATCTCCCACGCTGCCGGAAAGCTCGTTCATGGTCTGGGTGACGGTGACGATTTCCTTGGTGGCCTCGGTGGTCTTGTCGGCCAGTTTCTTGACCTCGTCGGCGACCACGGCAAACCCGCGGCCGGCCTCTCCGGCCCGCGCCGCCTCGATGGCGGCATTCAGGGCGAGCAGGTTGGTCTGCTGCGCAATGTCATTGACGATGGTGGTGAGCTGATTGATTTCCGACGTGAATTCGACGAATTTCCCTACCCCCTGCGCCATGGAATTGACGGCATCCTCGAGCAGGCCGAGATCGCCCATCAGGGAGGACACATGCTGGTTACCGAGCTGGGTGCGCTCGAGGCTTTGGTCGGCCATCTGGACTGTTTGCTCGGCATGCTGGGCCACCGAGGAGGCACTGGCGGCCATCTCCTCCACGGCCGTGGCCACGCTGTTGACATTGTCCCCGATCGCGTTGATTTCCTTGGAGAAATTACTTCCCTGTTCCATCGTCCTGACGATTGTGCGCAAACCATCCAGGGCAATGTGCGCCACAGTTTCAAGGATCTTCTGCCCCTGGGTCATTTCCTCGATGACCGGTTTCAGGGTATTGGCGGTGCCTCGATGGCGGGCCAGCTCCTCGAGGTCCTGATGCATCGCGGCCTGCAGGGTCGCGAGTGCCTTGCGGGTATTGAGAAAGGGCGTCATGGTCGTCAGCTCTCTCCGGCATGGTGGTTTTAACGACATGCAGCAAGAAACGTGCCTGCTGCGCGGTCCCCTGAGTCATGTTCGATCAACCAAAACCCTCTGGCGGGTCCAGGGGACAATGCCAGGGGTGGCCACTCCTGGCGAGAATTTCGTGGACAGGATTAATCCGGCCCTGGCCACGAACCCGAAGCGGGCACCGCGGCGTATGGCAGTTGCACATGACGGCCCGATGCCCGCATCCTTAGGTTTTCCTAAAGCAATCGTAGCCAACTGCCGCTATATTGTCTGTAGTGCCAAGGTACAATGCCGGCGATGGCAGTGCCGGGGCATCATGATGGCATCCCTGGCCCAGAGATTTCGGGAGGTTTGGACATGGCAGGTCTGCTCGATGGCGTGAATCAGCGAACCCAGCTGGTCGGCAAGAACCGGCTGGAACTGCTGCTGTTCCGCATTGGCGTTCGGCAGCGATTCGCGATCAATGTGTTCAAGGTGCGCGAGGTGATCCCTTGTCCGCCCCTCAAGCGTGTACCCGAGGCCCATCCGCACGTGGTGGGGATTGGCAACATGCGTGGGCAGACCATACCCGTCATCGATCTCGCGCTGGCGCTGGGCTATCGCGGTATCGAGAACATCTCCGAAGGCTTTGTCATCATCACCGAGTTCAATCGCTATGTGCAGGGCTTCCTGGTCACCGAAGTGGACCGCATCATCAACTGCAACTGGGAAGAGATCATGCCGCCGCCCAAGGGGACGGAGCGGGGCAGTTACATGACGGCCGTGACCCGCTTCGAGGACGAGCTGATCGAGATCGTGGATGTGGAGCGCATCCTTGACGAGGTGGTCGGTTCTCAGAAGGATGTTTCCCAGGACGTGCTCGACGATGTGGATATGGAGCGGCCGGTGCTGCGCCGCGTGCTGGTGGCGGATGATTCCATGGTGGCCCGCAACCAGGTCAAGCGGGCACTGGACCAGGTCGGTATCGAAAGCGTGCTGGTACGCGATGGGCGCGAAGCGCTCAACCAGCTCAGGCAGTGGGCCGACGAGGGCCGGCTCCAGGACGAGATTTCGCTCGTCATCTCCGATATCGAGATGCCGGAGATGGACGGCTATACCCTGACCTCCGAGATTCGTAAGGATCCGCGACTGGCCGACCTCTATGTCATCCTGCATTCCTCGCTCAGTGGCGTGTTCAACAACGCCATGGTGGAAAAGGTGGGGGCCGATCACTTCCTGCCCAAGTTCAAGGCCGATGAGCTGGCCCAGGCAGTGCTGGACCGCGTCCAGTCCCAGGTCACCCACAGTCATCCGCAGACGGCGGCCGAGGCGGACAGCAACTGAAGGGCCAGGTCTCATCCGGATTAGAATGACGCGTGCCAACCCGATAGACAGAAGGGAGTTCACTTGTCCACGCAGCAGCTGAATGCCGCCGAATACGAGCAGTTCAAGGAGTTCCTCGAGAAGAGCTGCGGCCTCGTGCTGGGCGACAACAAGCATTACCTCGTGACCAGTCGTCTGACCGGCCTGCTGGACGAATACCGTGTCGGCAGCGTGGGCGAGCTCATCAAGCTGCTGGTCAGCCGTCCGCCCATGGGCATGAAGGAACGGATCATCGAGGCCATGACCACCAACGAGACCTTCTGGTTTCGGGACGGCTTCCCCTTCGACATCCTCAAGAACCGGCTCTATCCCGAGCTGGACCAGGGACGCCAGATCAAGATCTGGTCGGCGGCCTGCTCCACCGGGCAGGAGGCCTATTCCATCAGCATGACCGCCGAGGAATATCGTGCAGCCAATCCGGGCAAGCTGCGTGGGGATGTACGCATTGTGGGTACCGATATCTCGCCTGCCGTGGTCAAACAGGCGCAGCAGGGTCGCTATGACCACCTGGCCATGACCCGGGGCCTGTCACCGGAACGCAAGCAGAAATTCTTCCGTCAGATCGACGAAAAGACCTGGGAAGTCATCCCCCAGATCAAGACCCGGGCCAGTTTCCGTACGCTGAATCTGCTCGAGAGCTATCGTGCGCTCGGCAAGTTCGACATCGTGTTCTGCCGCAATGTACTCATCTACTTCTCTGCGGAAAACAAGAAGGACATCATCAACCGCATTGCCGAGGTGCTCAACCCGCGTGGCTACCTGTTTCTGGGGGCGTCCGAGTCCATTACCAGCTATTCCGATGCCTTCGAAATGATTCGGTGCAATCCCGGGGTGTTGTATCGGTTGAAGCAATAGCCGGCTGTGCCGGTTTTGACTTGCGGATTTGATTGCACATCCGCTACGCGGCTGCGCCCCACTTTCTTTGCTTGCCCAAAGAAAGTGGGCAAAGAAAGGGCACCCCGGGCCCGTGCCCGCTTCGCGGGTACCCGTCCGCGAACGCGTCGCTGCGGGGGTTCATCGACGGGCATCCCTGCCCGACGATGAACTGGCCGGCATCCCTTGCCGGCCCCCGGGTCTGCTGCGCAGCCCCGGCCAACCGC
>RFHG01000551.1 GCA_003696465.1 Gammaproteobacteria bacterium
CGCTCGAGGCGGTCGCGCATCTCCACCACCAGCCGCTCCGCCGTCTTCTTGCCGATGCCGGGCAGCCGGGTCAGGGCCTTCACATTGCCCTCGGCCACGCAGCGATGGAATTCCTCGGGCGTCATGCCGGAGAGGATGGCCAGCGCCATGCGCGCCCCGACCCCGCTCACCTTGAGCAGGGCGCGGAACAGGCTGCGTTGGGAAAGGTCACTGAAGGCATACAGGGTATGGGCATCCTCGCGTACCTGCAGGTGCGTCCACAGGGTGACCGGCTGGCCCACCTCGGGCAGCGCAAAGCAGGTGCTCATGGGCGCCTCCAGCTCGTAGCCCACGCCACCGACCTCGACCATCAGGGCCGGCGGCTGCTTGTAAACCAGTTCGCCCCTGAGGCGTCCGATCATCTCCCCCTCCCCCAGGCCGCGGCACCGCGGCCAAGCGTGGTATGCGCATGACACAGGGCAATGGCCAGGGCATCCGCCTGGTCGGCCTGCAGGGCCTGGTGCAGGCCCAGCAGCATGCCCACCATGTGCTGAATCTGTTCCTTGCCAGCGGCGCCGGTCCCCACTATTGCGAGCTTGACCTCGCGCGGGCTGTATTCGGATACCGGCAGTCCGGCCATCACGCCGGCACAGATCGCCGCACCCCGGGCCTGGCCCAGCTTGAGTGCGGATTGCGCACTCTTGGAAACAAAGACGTTTTCGATCGCCATCTGCTGGGGTGCATGCTCGGCAATCAGGGCCGCCACCTCGCGGAAGATGCAGCCCAGCCGTGCCGGCAGTCCCTCACCCGTCACCCGGATATGGCCGCTCGCCACATGGCGGCTCTGACGGCCGTCACTGTCGATCAGCGCATAGCCGGTGCGATTGGAGCCGGGGTCGATGCCGAGGATGCGCATGGGCCGCGCCGCCCTCAGGCGAAGCGCTCCAGCACCTCATCCGGGATCTCGGCGTTGGTATACACCTCCTGCACGTCGTCCAGGTCTTCCAGCATGTCCTGCAGACGCAGCATCTTTTCCGCGTCGTCTTCCGTCAGCGTCACGGTGGTGGCGGCCTTCATGGTCACCTCGGCAAACTCGGGCTCCAGGCCGGCGGCCTCGAGCGCATCCTTTACTGCCTGGAAGTCCTCGGGCGTGGTCAGCACCTCGATGCTGCCGTCCTCGTTGGTCACCACATCCTCGGCACCGGCCTCCAGCGCGGCCTCCATGATGGCGTCCTCGTCGCTGCCGGGTGCAAAACCGATGATGCCCACCTTGGAGAACAGGTAGGCCACCGAGCCGTCGGTCCCCAGGTTGCCGCCCATCTTGGTGAAGGCATGGCGCACCTCGGAAACGGTACGATTGCGATTGTCGGTCAGGCAATCGACCATGACCGCAATGCCGCCGGGACCGTAGCCCTCGTAACGGACTTCCTCGTAGGCGGCCCCTTCGAGTTCTCCGGAGCCGCGCTTGGCGGCGCGCTCGATGGTGTCCTTGGGCATGTTGGCGGCAAAGGCCTTGTCCCAGGCCAGGCGCAGGCGCGGGTTGGCCGCCGGATCGGAACTCTTGCCCTCGCGGGCCGCCACCGTGATTTCACGAATGAGCTTGGTCCAGATCTTGGCCCGCTTCTTGTCGTTGGCGGCCTTCTTGTGCTTGATGTTGGCCCATTTGCTGTGTCCAGCCATCTTGTCTCTACCTGTTGAAAATCGGTGGATGGAATAACGGCGATTTTATCATGAAGCCAGCACCCCTTCCCTGAACCAGCGGATGGCCGCACGGTGTACCTCCGGGGCCAGCAGCATGCCGAAGTGGCTGTGCGGCACGCTCAGATGGGCATCCAGCCAGTCGGCCTTCGTTTCGGACAGCGACACGGTGCCGTCATGCGGCGGCTGCAGCCCGCCCAGCAGGTTGCCGACCCCCACTCCGCGGGTGCCCGCGATCATGGCCACCGGTCGATCTCCGCGCCATGGGGGGAGGTCGCCGAGCAGGGCATGATCGGTGGCATGCCCGAGCAGCGGGCGTAACAGCTGCCGACGGGAAACGCTCCGGGCCACGCCGCTGCCGCGTATCGGCGAGCCCAGCATCAGCACCCGCCCCGGCGGCTGTGCCGGGTGGCGATCGAACAGGTGCACCAGCAGCAGGCCACCCAGGCTGTGTCCGAGCAGATGTACCTGCTCGGAACCCAGCCCGGCGATGTAGCGGTCGAGCCGGTCCGCGCTCCAGGCCAGCGGACGGCGCAACGAGGGGTAGTGAAAGACATGCGGCTCAAAGCCTGCCCTGCGCAGCGTATGGGCCAGCGGCATCAGTTCGACTCCGGTCATCCAGATGCCGTGCACCAGCACCACCGGGACACGCCGCGCGGCTTCGGTCTCCGTCATGGCTCAGCCGTCCTCGAGGCCGTGCTGCACGATCTCGAACACATCGCGCGACAGACCCTCGCGGGCCATGATGCGCTCCAGCTCGGCATGCATCAGGCTGGCCCGGTGGCTGTCGTAACGACGCCAGCGGGTGAGTGGCCGCAACAGTCGGGCCGCCACCTGCGGATTGAGCCGGTCGAGTTCGAGCACCACATCGCC
>RFHG01000552.1 GCA_003696465.1 Gammaproteobacteria bacterium
TGCTGATTCGCCTGCCATTCGATCGCCTCCATTTCCTCGTCCGTATAGCCGAAATAATGCCCCAGCTCATGGATCAGCACATGCCGGAGCACGCGCCGCACATCCAGGCCCTTCTCCTCGGCATAGCTGAGGATCGGCCGCCGATAGAGATGGATGACGTCGGGAAGCTCGCCGCTGGCCATCAGGCCGTCGCGCTCGGTCAGCGGCCAGCCCTGGTACAGCCCGAGAAGATCATAAGGCGTCTCGGCCTTCAGATCGTGCAATGTGCCGATGGTCGGGAAATCGTCGGTGACGATGGCCACATTCTCCATCGCCAGCCGGAACATCGCCGGCAGCCGGTTCAGCTCCTCCTCCGCCATGCGGCGAAAGGCCTCGGCATCCGGTATCGCGCTGGAAGACTCCGCTGACATGCCTCCAGCATAGCAGCGTGGGGCCGCGACGCATCCCCCTATCCATCCGCATCCTCGGCACGCAGCAGATCATCGATGGCGCTGCGAAAGTCCGGATATCGCAGCCTCGGCAGCAACTCCCGATGCAGGAGCTGGTTGCTCACGCGCTTGCTGTCGTGGAAGAAATCGAGCATGGCGGGCGACAGTTGCTCCTCCGCCTCCACCGGCGTCAGGATGATGGGCGGCGACGCGCCGATGCGCTCGGCCAGCTCCGTGACATATTCATCGTGCGGCAGCGGAAGATCGTCGGCCAGGTTGACGATGCGCCCCGGCTTCGGCTTATGCATGGCCGCCATCAGCGCCGAAACGATGTCGTCCACATGGATGCGGTTGGACCAGCGCGGCGGCTGCCAGCGAACGGCCCGGTAGCCGCCAGCGCGCAGCTTCGCGATCAGGTTGCGACCGGGGCCGTAAATGCCGGCGATGCGGAACACCTCGGCCGGCAGGCCGCTTGCAAGCCATGCCTGCTCGGCCGCCAGGCGGGCCCGGCCACGCGCGCTTTCCGGCACGCAGGGGGTGGACTCATCCACCCAGGCCCCGCCGGCATCGCCATACACGGCCGTGGACGACAGATAGCCGCACCAGCGCACCGAATCCAGCCGGTCGGCCAGCGCCGGCAGCCAGGAAACCTGCGGCGGCCGGCACGCTCCTTGTTCGCGCGCCAGGGGAATGGAA
>RFHG01000553.1 GCA_003696465.1 Gammaproteobacteria bacterium
TGCCGACGAGATCATGCGTCATCTTGCCCTGCTGACCATCCGCATCCGGCAGGACCTGCTGGGCGACCTGGACGAGGGGCAGCCCATCAGCGAGGGCGAAATCGCGGAACAGATAAAGACCAACAACGCGCTCTTCATCCGCCTGAGGGGGATCAGGGAAAAGATTGCAAAATCATGAGGATGAATTTGTTTCATGAAGTGATTTGCCATCTGTTCCCTCAGCGTCCCGCCCTTGCCAGGGAAGGGTGCGACCGCTATCATGCGAAGCTCAATGGTGGCCCGCATCGGTTCCCCCGCGACGACAAGCTGCAAACCCCGCCAGGCCCGGAAGGGAGCAACGGTAGCAGTGGACTCGGGCGCCGGGGTGCAGCTGGTGCGGGTTGCCTCCAGACACTCATGACCGGCGGCCGTCAGGCCGTCTGCATCAGGCCCGCCCGATGAGTTATCAGGTCCTTGCACGCAAATGGCGCCCGCGCAGTTTCGAGGAACTGGTCGGACAGCCGCACGTGCAGCGGGCCCTGATGAATGCCCTCGAGGCCGATCGCCTGCACCATGCCTACCTGTTCACCGGCACCCGCGGGGTGGGCAAGACTACCATCGCCCGCATTCTGGCCAAGTGTCTCAACTGCGAGCAGGGCGTGAGCGCCCATCCCTGCGGCGAGTGCGAGAGTTGTCGTGCCATCGACGAAGGCCGTTTCGTCGACCTCATCGAAGTGGACGCGGCCTCGCGCACCAAGGTGGAGGATACCCGCGAGCTGCTCGACAATGTGCAGTACGCGCCCACGCGCGGCCGTTACAAGGTGTATCTCATTGACGAGGTGCACATGCTCTCCGGGCACAGCTTCAATGCCCTGCTCAAGACCCTCGAGGAACCGCCGCCGCACGTGAAGTTCCTGCTGGCGACGACCGACCCGCAGAAGCTGCCCGTGACTGTGTTGTCGCGCTGCCTGCAGTTCAACCTCAAGCGGATGGCGCCACAGCAGATCGTCGAGCATCTGCATCATGTGCTGGAACAGGAAGGCATCGAGCACGACATGGAGGCGCTGGATCTGCTGGCAAGGGCCGCCGATGGCAGCATGCGTGATGCACTGAGCCTGCTCGATCAGGCCATTGCCTATGCCGGTAACCGGGTGCCGGCCGATGCGGTGCGCGAGATGCTGGGCACGGTTTCGCGCGGCCATCTCCATGCATTGCTCGAGCACCTGGCCGATGCCGATGCCGGGGCCCTGCTCGCCGCAGTGGCCGACCTGGCGGAGCAGGCCCCGGACTTTGCCGGCGTGCTGGCGGAAATCATTGGCCTGCTGCACCGGGTCGCCGTGATGCAACAGGTGCCGGATGCACTGGAACTGACCGAGGAGGAGCGTGTGCGGCTGGGTCGACTGGCCGAGCGACTGGCCCCGGAGACGGTACAGCTCTATTACCAGATTGCGCTGCAGGGCCGTTCCGATCTCGCCATGGCACCGGATCCGCGCGATGCCTTCGAGATGACGCTGTTGCGCATGCTGGCCTTCCGCCCCCTGGATGAGGGGGATGATTCGGCGCAGACGCCCACTGGCCGGACAGATGCCGGGAACAAGGGAGAGGGAGCCTCCCCGAAGCATGGGCAGGATGGCGCTTCCCGACCGCGGGCCCGCATGAGTGTCGTGCCAACGGCGGCAGCGAGCCCTGTGGAACAGCCCCCCGAACCTGAACCGGCCGGAGCCACGGCGGTGGCAGACCCCCGCGGCGATCTTTCCGAGCTCGAGGACTGGTGTGCATTGCTGCCGCGTCTGGGCCTGTCGGCCATGACGCGTGAACTCGCCTCGCACTGCCATGTCATCGAGCATGAGGCGGGGCGGCTGGTGCTCGGCATCGACGCCGAGCTGGGCGACATGGTGACCGACCTGAGCCGCCAGCGGCTGGAGCGCAGCCTGCGGCAGTATTTTGCCGACGAGGCGCTGCGGCTGGAGATCCGCGCCGTCGAGGCCGAGGCCGACACGCCTGCACGCCGGCGGGCCGAGGCCGAACGGCGCAGGCAGCAGGCCGCGCGTCAGGCCATAATTGAAGACCCTGTGGTGCAGGCCCTTCAGGAACGCCTTGGAGCGGAGCTCATCGAGGAGACCCTGCAGCCACTGGACGAGCCGGACAATACGCATACAGGAGAACAGACGACATGATCAAGGGTGGACTCGGGCAGCTGATGAAGCAGGCCCAGAAGATGCAGGAACAGATGGCCAAGGCCCAGCAGGAGATCGCCGAAATGGAGGTGACCGGCGAGGCCGGTGCCGGCATGGTCAAGGTGGTGATGACCGGAAAGCACGAGGTGCGCCGGGTGACCATCGACGACAGCCTGATGGGAGATGACAAGGAAATGCTGGAGGATCTGGTGGCGGCAGCCGTCAATGACGCCAGTCACAAGGTCGAGGCCATGATCAAGGAGAAGTTTGCCGGCATGGGGGCGGGCATGGGCCTGCCCGAAGGCATGAACCTGCCGTTCTGAGGGCTGCATGAGCGAGACCTCCCTCCTGCAGTCGCTGGTCGAGGCACTGCGGGCATTGCCGACGGTGGGGCCGAAGACCGCTCAGCGCATGGCCTTCCATCTGCTGGAACGCGACCGGGATGCAGCCCTGCGCCTGGCGGATGTCCTGCGCGAGGCGGCGACCCGGATCGGCTACTGCAGCAGCTGCCGCACCTTCACCGAACACGAGACCTGCCGCCTGTGCCGCAACCCGGCGCGGGATTCCGCCCAGATCTGCGTGGTGGAGACGCCCGCCGACGTGGTGGCCATAGAGCAGGCGGCGGTCTATCGTGGGCAGTATTTCGTGCTGCATGGCCGGCTTTCGCCCCTCGACGGTATCGGTCCGCAGGATATCGGGCTCGATCAGCTCGAGGCCCGGCTCGACTCCGGTGGGGTCGAGGAAGTCATCCTCGCCACCAATCCCACCGTGGAGGGTGAGGTGACCGCGCACTACATCAGCGAGATGGCCCAGGCACGCAACATCCGCACGACCCGCATTGCCCATGGGGTCCCCGTGGGTGGAGAACTGGAATACGTCGACAGCACGACCCTTACGCACGCCTTCGAGGGGCGCAAGGACTACTGAGGAGGAGCGGCGACATGAGCGAGGACTGTATCTTCTGCAAGATCGCAAGCGGTGACATACCGGGCGACATCGTCTACGAGGACGAGCACGTGGTGGCCTTTCGGGATCTCAACCCGCAGGCGCCCACCCATGTGCTGGTGATCCCGCGCGAGCACATCAGCACCATCAACGACCTCGAGGAAAACCACGCCGAACTGGTCGGCAGGCTCTATCTCGCAGCGAAGCAGGTTGCCGAGGCCGAAGGCATTGCAGAACGCGGGTATCGCACCGTCATGAATTGCAATGCCGAAGCCGGCCAGACGGTGTATCACATACACCTGCACGTGCTGGGCGGGCGCCCCATGGGCTGGCCGCCGGGCTAGACAGCAACGTATAGACAACAACACATACAGGAATGGGGCACATCATGAAATTTGCCATCATCAACGGCAGTCATCGGCACAACAGCCAGAGTGGCAAGGTGGCCGGTTTTATCGAGCGCACCCTGCAGGAGCAGGGATTGTGCGACGCGGTCTGGCGTTACGACCTGACCGGTAACCCCCTGCCGCTGTGGGAAGAGGCCATCTGGGACGCTGACCCCGAGTGGGAGGCCCGCCTTGCCCCCATCCGCGAGGCGCTGTCCGAGAGCGATGCACTGGTCATCATCTCGCCCGAGTGGCATGGCATGGTGCCGTCCGGCCTGAAGAACTTCTTCCTCATGCTGGGGGCGCGTGAAGTGGGCCACAAGCCCGCACTCATCGTGACCGTCTCCAATGGCCCGGGTGGCGCCTATCCGGTGGCCGAGCTGCGCATGAGCAGCTACAAGAACAACCGCCTGTGCTACATCCCCGAGCAGCTCATCATTCGCAATGTGGAGCAGGTGCTCAACGAGGACGGAGAAAACGACCCCGAGGCCGATCCCTACTACCGGGAGCGTGCCGTGTATGCCCTGCGGATCCTGCGCGAGTACGCCGTGGCCCTGCGTGGTGTGCGCGACTCCGGCGTGACCTTCGACGAGCGCTTCAAGAACGGCATGTAGGCCGCTACCGGACCTCGAGAGTCGCAATGAAAAGGGGGGCACCGGCAGGTGCCCCCCTTTCGTTCAGCCTGCGTTCAGCATCAGACGCGGAGAATGGGCCCGTACCCATATCGTACGGAGGCCCGAGATGGCGAAAAGACTGCTGATGCTCCTGCTGCCCCTGAGCCTGCTCCTGGGTGGCTGCGTGGTCGAGGAAACCGTGACCACCGAGACCACCTGGTATGCGGACGAGGCCCCGATTGCCACCGTGGATGCAGCCGGCTGGACCCGCATCGACGAGGATGTACTGCTCGACTGGCTCGCCTTCGAGGTACACGATCCCATCGCATTCGACCAGCTCGATGACCTGGCCTATTTGCGCGAGGCCCTGCGCATGCAGCGTGACCTGGCCGACCGCTTCTGGTCCCGATATGGCGATGCCGGCTGGTTCGATCTGGGAGATGCAGACGACAGCCTTTCCCTAGCGGTGGCCGATGTCATTGATCACTACGGGTTCACCGACCCTGCGACCGGGCTCCCGGCCGGTGTATATGACGATGCCGGGGTACAGGCCGACTACGAATACCTGCGCGATCTGGGCGATCTGTCCTCTGCGGATGCGCTCTATGCCATGCAGGAGTCGATGGAGCTGATGGTGCTCGATCTGGAGTCTGCCAGCAGCCGGACCCTGGATCATGTGCCGCTGACCTCCCTGTACCGCGTTCTGCTGAGTGCCGTGCGCAACCACATGCGGGCCCTGGACGGCTGGATGTGGCGGCAGGGGCTCGTCTACAGCCCGCAGTGGCTCAGCCCGGCCGAATACCATGCAATTGTCGACACGCCACTGGAGCAGCCGTACTGGTGAATCGGTGCCGCCCGGGGCAGGGCGGCACGCATGCTATAATGCGCGCCATTTTCATGGCATTCATACGGGAGCATTCATGGCCTACCAGCACATACAGGTGCCCTCCGAGGGCGAGAAGATCACCGCCAATGCAGACCACTCGCTGAACATTCCGGACCACCCGATCATCCCCTACATCGAGGGTGACGGTATCGGCGTCGACATCACGCCGGTGATGAAATCGGTAGTCGATGCCGCCGTGGAAAAGGCCTATGGCGATGCGCGCAGGATAGCCTGGATGGAGATCTATGCCGGCGAGAAGGCCAACAAGGTCTATGGTTCGGACGTGTGGCTGCCGGACGAGACCCTGGAGGCGATTCGCGAGTTTCTGGTGGCCATCAAGGGCCCGCTGACCACCCCGGTGGGCGGTGGCATCCGTTCGCTGAACGTGGCCCTGCGTCAGGAACTGGATCTCTACGTCTGCCAGCGCCCGGTGCGCTATTTCGAGGGCACCCCGAGCCCGCTCAAGGAGCCGGAGAAGACCGACATGGTCATCTTCCGCGAGAACTCCGAGGACATCTATGCCGGCATCGAGTGGCGCGCCGGCACGCCCGAGGTGAAGAAGGTCATCGACTTTCTCATCAACGAGATGGGCGTCAGCAAGATCCGCTTTCCCGAGACCTCCGGCATCGGCATCAAGCCGGTTTCGGAAGAGGGTACCAAGCGTCTGGTACGCAAGGCCATCCAGTATGCCATCGACAACGACCGCAGCTCGGTGACCCTGGTGCACAAGGGCAACATCATGAAGTTCACCGAA
>RFHG01000097.1 GCA_003696465.1 Gammaproteobacteria bacterium
CCAGCCCCAGCGCAGCCAGCCGAGCAGGGCAAAGGCCAGCCACAGGGCCCAGCCCAGCATCAGCACCCGGTAGACCCACAGGGGCAGGCTGAGGATCCAGCCGCGTGGCAACTCGGGACCGGCCCGGTCGGCATACCACTCGAGCATGGCCTGGTGCAGGGCCGCCGGGCCGCTCACTTGCATCTCCGGACGGCCGAGCAGACCCTCGCGCACGGCGGCGAAGAGCAGCAGCAGGGCGATCACGGTCAGCAGCACCAGCAGGATTTGCAGCAGGTTGTGCAGCCAGGCCCTGGCGGGCCAGTGACGCTGGCGCAGCCCGAGGGCCAGCAGCCAGCCGGCGACCAGCAGGCCGAGCCAGGCCGGACTCTGGCTGAGGCCCATGCCCAGCAGGGCCCACTGCACGCTGCCGAGCGGCGTCAGCCTGCTGCGCCCGAGCGCCCAGGCCAGCAGCAGGATCACGGCGAGCGTGCCCCAGTAGAGGACGGCAGGGCCAATGGGCAGGCCACCCGTAAACAGAATCCACCGATTGCGGCCCGGGTCGAGCTGCAGGTGCAGGTTGGCGGTGGGCAGTGCGGCATCGAAGGCGGTGGTACGCATCAGCCAGCCGGCGCCGGTCGGTTCCGTCCAGGCCAGTTTGATGGTGTGCCGGCCCGGCGTGACGGGGATTTCGGGCAGGGTCTGTTGTCCCAGCGGGCGCTCCCGGCCATCGATGACCAGTTGCTGCAGTTGTGCGCCTCTGGGCAGGCCGGGACGCCAGGTTTCGCCCTGGGTGGCATACAACTGCACAGTGAGCTCGTGCCGGGTGTGTTCGGCACCGGGACGGGCCAGTGCGCGCAGGGACTGCAGGGTGAGGGTGGGCCCCGGCACGGCAGCCGGGCGCAATACCTCGATATGCACCGAATCGCCCGGCCAGGGCTGCCAGGTGAGCTGCCAGTGTCCGGAGGCATCGGCCATGGCGGTCAGTGGCAGCCCTTCATGACGCAGATGCCAGACCGGGCTTGCCTTGACCTGCCACACCTCGTACCAGCCGTCCTTGCCTGCCGGCAGGCTGTCGGGACGGGCGACCAGGGCAATGCGGGGCGCGATCTCGAGCCGCGAGCGGAAGCTGAAGCTGCGCTGTCCGGCCGGCAGCAGGATCCGTGCGTGACCTTCGCGGACTTCGGGCGTCGCGGATAGCGGGGCTTCGCCCTCCAGCAGGGGCAGCTCGATGTGCACCGGGGCCAGGTTCATCCCCTCCCGCTGGATGCGGGTGAGTACCGACCAGCTCTGCTGTCCGAGGGTCAGGGTGCGCTCCACCCGCAGCAGTTCCGGCAGCGGCCCCGGCTGCAGCCGGTCGCCGGTCCGGTGTTTGCTGCCGTTTTCGGCAGCAGCGGGCGGGGTGCGCTCGAGGGCGAGCCGATGGATGGCGGTGCCGGTGGGAAGCGGCGTTGCATGCCAGTCGCTGCCGGGGACGATCTCGATGCGTGCGGTCTGGGCCGGCAGAGGGAAACTGATGTCGATATGCTGCGTCTGTGGAGGCAGTCGACCGCTCAGCCGCAGGTGGTGGAGCCCTTTCGGCAGCAGCAGGACGAGACGGCCCTGCTCCCTGCGCAGCAGGGCCGGCCGCTTGTCCAGGCGCGCATCCATTGTTTGCCAGCCACCGCCGACAGCCGGCAGCGGGAAGGCGGTGTCGGCCTGGGCGTGCAGTTCCAGCTCCAGGGTGAGTCGGTCCCGAGCCAGGGCCACCCGGGCGGCAGCCAGGCTGGCGCAGTGGGGCAGGCATGCGTCGGGCTCCAGCAGGCGCTCGCGCAGTTGCTTGAGCAGTTCGGGCGGCGGAAAACCTGTCTCGGCCCGCACCGGGCCTGGCAGAGTGCAGAGGGTCAGGGAAAGCAGCCCTGGCAGCAACAGGGCCGCGTCGGCCGCAGCGCGCCGCGGGCGCGGCAGAGGCAAGCCGGCCAGGCGGGCCGCGAGCAGGAAGGCGGCGAGCACGGCCAGCAGCTTGAGCAGGGAGACGCTGCGCGGGCCAAGCAGCCAGAGGCGGAAGGTCTGTTCGGGCGCCACCGGGCCGCTCCAGCGCAGGGCATGGCGGCGGGCATGCCATTCGGGGATGGCCGGGCCGCTCTGGACCAGGGCGTTGGCCGGCAGCTGGTCCAGTTCGTGTCCGTGCCGG
>RFHG01000098.1 GCA_003696465.1 Gammaproteobacteria bacterium
CCCGTGTCTGGCAGGCTGATTGAACTCACATCCCGAGACCGCGAGATCCTCTCGGTGCTGACCACCCGAGTCCGAGTGCTCAGCACTGCACAGGTCGGCCGCACCTGGTGGGCCAACGCTTCTCAGCCTGAAGCCGGTGCCAGGCGTCGCCTCCGAGCCCTTGCCGAGGCCGGGCTCGTGACCGTCGACCAGGTCCTCGCCCACCGCGAGATCGCACTCGCTCGCCCCGTCGTCGTCTGGCATCGAGGCCTGCCCGAACCGGACTTCCCGGCTCTTTCTGCCGAGCTTGCAAGACGCTGGAGTGAGCCGGAACGGGCCACCGCCTGCGTCGTTGCCACCGAGCAGGCTGCTGCCCAGTTTGGCGGCACCGGCGGCAGGCCGCCTCGCGACAGCGAAGCAACCCACGACATCCACCTCGCCGCCGTCTACCTCCGCATGCTCCAGGAGCTGCCCACGCGGGCAGCCTCGTGGACTCCCGAGGCAGCCCTCAAGAAGGGCCAGGGCATCAAGGTTCCGGATGCCATCGTCCGCGACGGCAAGTACCAAAGCGCAATCGAGTTCGGCGGTTCGTACTCGGCCGACAAGCTCGCGGCATTCCACCGCTACTGCCAGGGGAGGGCCCTTGCCTATGAGCTCTGGTGAGATCGCCCTCCAGGAGCGAGACCAGAAGATCCTCGACCACATCGGCCGCTACCGCATCACGCTGCGACCCGTGCTCGACCAGGTCTTCTTCGCCAAGGACAGCAGCGGCTGCGGCAACGTGCTACGTCGCCTCACCAACGCTGGGCTCGTCACCGCCAGGGAAGGGCTTCCCAGCCGTCGCCGCTACTACCAGCTCACAGCCAAGGGCGCCGAGGGCAGGGTGCCGCTTGGGCGCACCAAGCCGATGCGCGCTCAGGCACTTCGCTCCGCCATTGCCGTGCTCTGGTTCTGCACGATGAACCAGCGGTCTCGACAACGCATGGAAGCCTGGGAGCTTCGCGAGATCCTTGCTGGCAGCACCCCGGCAGGGACGCACTGCATCCAGCCGGGTACTCCGACCACGGTCTTTCGCGTTCAGGTGCCGAGCGGCCGCACGAAGACCGCGGGAGTTGTCTCCGCGCTTCGCGACCACATGAAGAACAGCTTTCAGCGCCCGGTCCTCAAACAGATGGCCAAAGACCAGCGGTACGGCTTCGCGGTTCTCGCCGAAGCCGAACGCACCAGTGAGCTTCGCGCAGCAATCGCCAGGCACAATCTTGCAAGGTACGCTCCAATTATTATCGAGTCTGTCCCGAGTCCACAAACCATCACGAGGGCGCTCAATGACCGTTGAGTATCTGAAGACCCCAAGCAGTAATCATGGCCATGCAACCGGTGTTGCAGTTGACCGCGCGCCGCTGGTCTACACGCCTCCCTCCACAACCGAGATCAACACAGCCCGGCTGCCG
>RFHG01000554.1 GCA_003696465.1 Gammaproteobacteria bacterium
CGCCGCGGCATGTCACGCAGACTGGAGGTCACTGTCCAGGGTTGGTCGGCGCTGGGTCAGGTATGGCGCCCCAATGAAATGGTCACTGTCGACCTGCCCATCTGGGGGCTGGAAGCGGTGCCTCTGCTCATCGTCTCCGTGGACCAGTCGCTCAGCAGTCGCGGCCGAATTACCCAGCTGACGCTGGCGCCACGCGAGGCATATGACCTGCTGCCGGAGGGGGCGGATAACAGCAACAGTGATTCCCTTGCCGGGCTGCCGCAAGAGGCTCTGGAGTTGCTGCAATGATGAAGGCGCTGGAGAGGTTGGCTCGTAGTGTGCGGCTGATGATCGGCCGGGGCGTGCTGCGACTGGTCGATGACGCCAAGGCCATGCAAATGGTGCAGCTTGGCGTGCTGGCTAAAGAAACCCGCGAGATGGAGCGATTCCAGGACTACGGCTTCACCTGCGTGCCCAAGGAGGGGGCCGAGGCCATTGTGGCTGCGCTTGGTGGCCGCCGCGATCACCTGGTGGCGCTGCGTATCGATGACCGGCGCTTCCGCCTGAAGAACCTCAATTCGGGCGAGGTGGCCCTGTACGACGACCTCGGCAACGTCATTCACTTCAAGCGCGACCGCATCCTCGTCAATGGCGTCGCCCTGGTAGAGGTCACCGCGCCGGCCGTCACGATCAATGCGGCCACCGAGCACAACGGCAACATCACGCTCAACGGTGATCTCACCGTCAACGGTCAGATCAGCGCCAGTGGCCAGATCAACAGCGATACCGGCGTGTCTATCGGCGCACTGGAACTGGGTACTCATGTTCACGGCGGGGTAACGACCGGATCCGGTAACACCGGAGGGCCCCAGTAATGGATATCGCCATCCTCCAGTCCGAAACCGGCGGCTTCGACATCGCGCTCGGCGACTACGACCTGAAGCGGGACGAAGGGCTGCGCACGGCCGTTTTGATCAGCCTGCTGTCCGATCGCCGCGCCAGCGATGACGATGTGCTCCCCGACGGCGGCGAGGACCGCCGCGGCTACTGGGCCGACGCCTGGCCGGACGTGGAGGGCGATCGGCTGGGCTCGCGGCTGTGGTTGCTCTCGCGCGAGAAGCAGACCGCGGACGTGCTGCAGCGCGCCGAGACCTACGCCGAGGAGGCGCTCGCCTGGCTCGTCGAAGACGGCATTGCCAGCCGTGTCGAAGCGCGCGCGCAATGGGTCCGCAGCGGCGTGATGCAGCTGACCATCACGATCCGCCGCGGCACGGAAAATCTCTTTCAACAGAATTTCGACTACGAGTTGAGGGCTCAATAAATGCCGTTTCAGCGCCCTACCATCCCTGAGCTGATCGAGCGCGTCGCCGCAGATGTGGAGTCGCGCCTGCCGGGCAGCGATCCGCGCCTGCGCCGCAGCCTGCTCCACGCCCTGGTGCGTGCCCAAGCCGGTGTCGCGCATGGCCTGTATGGCTATCTGGACTGGCTGAGCAAGCAGATCGTCCCGGATACCGCCGAGGCCGAGGTGCTCGACCGCTGGGCCAGCTGGTGGGGCGTGCCGCGCAAGGCCGCGTCCGCCGCCAGCGGCGACGTGACCTTTACCGGTCTCGA
>RFHG01000555.1 GCA_003696465.1 Gammaproteobacteria bacterium
GGCGATGGAGGCCAAGGGTGCGGATGCCTGGAAGCCGCTCAAGCGCGATCGCGTGGTTTCGAAAGCCCTGCAGGCCTATGCCGCGCTGACGACCTCGGCCGACCGTGGCGGCGTGCGGGATCTTTCGCAGCTGAAATAAACCTTCATCCGCTTCCCGAATCTTTCGGGCTGCGGCGCGGGTTCACCGCTCGGCATCCGACCTGATTCCGGATGAACAGCGGCCAAGAAGTGCATGATTGCAAGGCCTGTCCCCTTGATCTGCTTTCTAGGGCTCAGGACAGCACACTGGAAAAGCATCGAGATTACTTGGCTGAATTGCCTCCGGCTCGAACTCTATTGGAGGCATCATTGATGGCCAATAGACATTTCCTCAAATCTTTCAGAAAAATGTTTACCGAAAACCTTTTGGTAGGCTTCAACGAAAGTGTCGGTCTTTCTGAATTCTTTAAAAAGGGGCCATTCATCATATTCTCGTTCTGATATTTCACCATTTGGGCCAATTGACTCCATAATCTGAGCAGCTCTGTCAAAATCATTTCGAAGAACAGCAACAGCTAGTTTGAATCGGCTGTCGAACGCCGACCAGTCCCTTGAAGAAAGAAGTTGTTCGCAAGCTTTATCATTTTCAGAAAACTTGAGGGCGATAGCTAGGTTAATTGTCAGAATTAATTTGTTAACCTCATTTGCATGATTTTTAATAGTTTTAGTAGCAAAGAAGAGTAATTCTTTGGCTAGAGAATATTCTTCAGCTACTAGTAATTCGTAAGTTATATTGATCAGGCTTCGGTCTGCGTCCTCTAGTTGGTCAGGGAATAGCTTCCTCCAGAGGACTTGGCTTAGTTTTACACCGATCTCATAAAGGCAACTGTAAGCTTGAGAGACATAGTCTGGCGTAACTTCTAGGCTGGCGCCAATCTTGTCTGTTTTATAAAGCTCTGCTCCGTGTCTTTCGCAAACAGCTAGATATTGCTCAGATATTTTTCCATTGCAGTGAACGAAAAGGTTTCGTCTTTCTGTTAGCTCAATAAATCGTGGCCAAGAATCAAGCCCTTTTCTTAGAGGGACATTAAACTTCTTTTCCATCCACTCAAATTGATCCGAATGGCTATTTCTCAATAGACTTTCAATCTCTTTCGAAACCAAATAAACCCGTGCATCATCAATAGATGAAAAATTGCCAAGTTCGCTTAGGGTTATCGATCTTTCACTGTTGCGTTGCAGTTCGGGCCTGGATAACAATATTGCTTTTATCAGATCTCCAAGATAAGCATCATATTGAGCCACTAAGGTTATGATGAAGCTGCGTGGAATAAGATCATTGGCAATACGAGCATTTTCAACACTCCGCTCTGCACGGATAACTTTTGTTATATGACGAAGATCTATCTTATACTTATTTTCAGATCCTTCCTCCAGAGTGCCATATTTTTCCAAGGTATTAGTAAATTTATCGACCTGCCGTTTCAATAACCCATTCGAAACCACCATGAGTTTTGGCAATGTATTCTTCAATGCATCAAGTTGCAGCAGAAATTGATCAACAATCGTATGGAAATCACGTATTTCCGAATCCATCCCTCTCCCCATTGATTCGTGCTCCTTTGGAATCCATATTGGAGCCTTCCGTTCTTAAAAACGGCATATTATTCTTCTGATATTTCTTCTTCAAGCCGCCTCCTATATTGAATTGGGAAAATCTCGGGGAGAGGTGGCAGATTATACAACACAACATCTGATTTTGGCACGGACAGGTCTTTATCGGCGGGATGATTTTCGCGCGGACGCTTGCTAACATGCGCGGCCATCGGGGCCGTAGCTCAGTTGGGAGAGCGCAGCAATCGCACTGCTGAGGTCAGGGGTTCGACTCCCCTCGGCTCCAC
>RFHG01000556.1 GCA_003696465.1 Gammaproteobacteria bacterium
GCAGGCAGAGCAGCAGGATGCCGAACAGCACCAGGGTGAGTATCAGCGGGTCGGTGATGATAGCAGCCTCCTGAGGATTTCAGCGCACACCTGCAGGGTGAGCAGGACAAGGCCTGCCAGCATGGACAGCTGGGGGATCCACAGCGGGGTTTCGGCGATCGAATCGGCGCGCATGTCGAGGGCGCGCGTGTCCTCGACCATCAGGCCGGTATGCATCAGGAAATAGAGGCAGAAGGCCAGAACGAACAGGTGCGCGAGCAGGTCCAGAGCCTTTTGCCAGCCTTCGGGCAGGCGCGAGGTCAAAAGACCGATTCGGATGTGACCGTCGGTGCGCAGGGTCCAGGCCATGCCGAAAAAGACCACCGCCACCATCAGATAGCCACTGTATTCGTCAGCCACCAGGGTCGAGGTTTTGAGCAGGGTGCGCAAAACGATTTCGACCGTTATGAGTCCGACGATGACCAGCATAGAGGCGGCGGACAGATACCCGCCCCAGCGGGAGCAGGTATCTGTCCACCGGATAAGGGTCCGAATCACCTGGCGTACTTCTCCAGAATGGCGACCGCTTCAGGCTTCAGCCCCTGTTTGAATTCGGCGACGATGCCGGCCGCCGCCTTGTCCATGGCCGCGGACAGGGCTGCATCGGGCTTGCTCACCTTGAAGCCGTGTTCCTGGATGACCTTCAGGGCATCGACGGTCCGCTTCTCCGAGGCGGCCCACTGCTCGGCCTCGGTCTCGGCCGCGGCCTTGAGGACCGCCTGCTGCTGATCGGCGCTCAGCGCCTTCCAGTAATCGAGGTTGATGGTCACCATGTTGAGCGGAAAGGCGTAGTTGATGTCCTTGAAGAATGAGAGGACTTCCCAGAATTTGCCGTTCTTGGTCGATTCGGCCGAGGTCAGCACCGAATCGATCATGCCGGTGCGCAACGAGGAATAGACCTCGCCCCATGGCAGGGACAGGGGCGAGGCGCCCAGGGCGCGCAGGAAGTTGGCGCCGTTCTTGTCGTAGGTGCGGGTCTTGAGGCCCTTCAGGTCGGCGACGCTGTTGATCGCCTTCTTGGTGACCAGGCCGCTCGGCGGCCAGGGAGCGGCGTAGAGGAATTTCTGGTTCCATTTGGCGGCGGCCTGGGCATAGAGGGGTTTGCACTCCTCATAAAGCGCCCGGGCGTCGGCAAAGGTGCTTACCAGGCGCGGCAGGGAGCTGATACCGAAGACCTTTTCACTGCCGGCCACCACCCCCATGAGGATGTCAGACATGGGGACCTGGCCGTCCTTGACGACCTTGAGCAGTTCCGGTCCCTTGAAACCGAGCGCTCCTCCGGGGTGGACCGTGATCTGCACACCGCCGTTGGTGTAGGCCTCGACCTTTTTGGCGAAATTCATGGCTCCCTGGGTGTGGAAGCTGGTCGCACCGTAGACGGCATTGAGGTCCAGCTTGACCGGTGCGGCCAGGGCTGTGCCCGCACTGAAGACCAGAACGAGCAGAATGGGCAGAATCCTTTTCATCGCTTCTCCTCCTTTGTTGGGCCATGGCTATGGCGTTGACGAAACGGATGATGCAAGGCGCTTTGCCCGGGTTGAAGGTTACATATCCTCCGGCGGTTCCCCCCAGCCGCCGCCGCCCGGCGTTTCGACCCGGATGCGGCTGCCGGCAGGTACCCTGCGGTTGAACTTGCCCGGCAGTTCGGTGAATCCGTCGGATTCGATCACCAGGTTGCGGCCGCGCGCTCCCGGTCTGCCCCCCTGCAGGCCGTAGGGCGGGTGCCGCCGCCGTTCGGTCAGCATGGTGACCTCGGCATCGGCCAAAAGCTCGATTTCCCTCACCAGGCCGTTGCCGCCGCAAAAACGGCCGCGGCCGCCGCTGTCGGCCCGGATGGCGTACTCTGTGACCCGGAAGGGGTAGGCGTATTCCAGGGCCTCGACCGGGGTATTCAGGGTGTTGGTCATGTGGCTGTGCATGGCCGATTCGCCGGAGGCGCCCGGCGTCGCGCCGTGCCCGCCGGCCAGGGTTTCGTAGTAGGCGAAGGGGGTGTCTCTCCGCGGGTCGATGCCGCCGATGGTGATATTGTTCATCGTCCCCTGGCTTGCCGCCGGGATGCGCCCGGGCAGGGCCTGCGCCAGGGCGCCGAAAACGACGTCGACAATGCGCTGGGAGGTTTCGACGTTGCCGCCGGCAACAGCCGCCGGGAAGCGGGCATCGACCACCGATCCAGGCCGGGTGATGACCTCCAGCGGTCGCAGGCATCCGGCATTGGCCGGCACCTCGACATCGATCAGGCAGCGGAAGACGTAGAGCACGGCCGACAGGGTGATGGCGTGCACGGCGTTGACGCTGCCGGCCACCTGGTCATCGCTGGCGGAAAAATCGATGCGGGCACGGTCACCGGTGATGTCGATCCGGCATTCGATACCGATGTCATCGGTGCCGATACCGTCAGTGTCGAGGCAGTCGCGATAGTGATAACTGCCGTCAGGGATGGCGCGGATCGCTTCACGCATGAATGTCTCGGCGTAGTCGTTCAGGGCCTCGGCATAGCCAGTGACCGTGGCAAGGTCGTACTTGGCGGCCAACTCTTCGAGGCGCCTGGCCCCGATGCGGTTGGCCATGATCTGGGCGGCGAAATCTCCCTCCCGTTCCATGGGGGTGCGCACGTTGCCGAGAATGAGCCCCAGAAGGTCGGTATCGATCTCACCGGCCTTGACCAGCCTGACCGGCGAGATGATGACTCCCTCCTGAAACAGGGAAGTCGACAGGGGCATGGAACCGGAGGTCATGCCGCCGACATCGGCGTGGTGGGCCCGGTTGGCGACGTAGAAAGCGGCCTGGCCGTCGATATAGACCGGCGCCACCAGGGTGATGTCGGGCAGGTGGGTACCGCCGTCGAAGGGGTTGTTGACCATCACCATGTCGCCGGCTTCCATCGGCACCGTTTCGATGGCGCGCCGTACCGACAGGGGCATGGAGCCGAGATGGACCGGGATGTGGGCCGCCTGGGAGATCATCGCCCCCTCGCTGTCGAACAGGGCGCAGGAATAGTCGCGCCGCTCCTTGATGTTGGGAGAAAAGGCGGTGCGTCCCAAGGTCACCCCCATCTCCTCGGCGATGGCGGCGAAGCGGTTCTTGAAGACCTGCAGCAGTATCGGGTTGATCTTCATTCACAAAATCCTTTGTCTTCTGGCCGCCAAGTCGCAAAGGCGCCAAGGCGAATCATGGCCAAGGGAAGAGTCGAAGACTAAAGCTTTTCGC
>RFHG01000557.1 GCA_003696465.1 Gammaproteobacteria bacterium
GAACAGGCCGAACGCCGCCGCCAGCAGCCGCCCGCGGGTATCCAGTGCCTCCACCACCGGCAACCCGCCGCGGGTGGTAATGCGGCAACTGGTACCCGCCGTCTGCCCTGCCTCGTTCGACTGGAGTCTCGCCTGTGGATCGGTCATGGCGCAAAGCTACCTACATACCGGTCGGTATGTCAAGGGGGTGTGCAGGTGCTCAACCGGTGGTGTTTCCTGTTTTCAGCCCCTTCCCCCACCCGGTCGCAGGGCGTAACATCCGCGCCATGAATGCTTCTGCCCTGCCCGGCCTGTTCGTGACCGGCACCGATACCGCTGTCGGCAAGACCTATGTCGCCGCCCGGCTGCTGTTCCAGTTGCGGCTGAAGGGGATCGAGCTGCACCCGCGAAAGCCGGTGGAAAGCGGCTGCACAAGCGACGACAAAGGGCAGCTCATGCCGGCCGACGGTCTGGCCCTGGCCCGGGCCGTTGATCACGAGGACTGGCTCGATATCATCACGCCCCTGCGCCTGGCCGCCCCGCTCTCGCCCGATCTCGCCGCGCGCGAGGCCGGCGACTCGTTGCGGCTGGAGCAACTGCTGGCCGCCTGTCAGGCGCCCGGACCCATGCTGGTGGAGGGTGCCGGTGGCCTGCTCTCGCCGATTGCCGAGGATGCGCTCAATGCCGATCTGGCCGTGGCCCTCGGCTTTCCGGTACTGGTGGTGGCCGACAACCGGCTGGGCTGCGTCAACCAGGTGCTGCTGACGCTGGAGGCCCTGGAGCGCCGTGGCCTGTGGCCACTGTCGGTAGTGCTCTCCCGCACCCGCGAGGAGGGCGACCTCTCCCGCACCCGCAATGCCGCGGCACTGAGGGCACGCATCGATGCGCCGGTCTTCGACCTCCCGTGGCAGGACGACGGGCGCGCCCTGCGCCCGCTGGTGGACACCCTGGCCGAGCTGTTCAGCGGCAACTGAGCCCGCGATACTTCTTGCGCGCGGCCTCGTAGATCGGCAGCATCTGCGGCACCAGGGCGCGCATCGCCTCCATCCGGTGCTCGGGGGCGGGGTGCGTGCTGAGGATCTCCGGCGGCGCCTTGCCGCCCACCCTGGCCATTTTTTCCCACAGGGTCACCGCGGCCCGCGGATCGAAGCCGGCGCGCGCGGCCAGCTCGATGCCGATACGGTCGGCCTCTGCCTCCTGGGTGCGGTTGTTGGGCAGCTCGATGGCCAGCGTGGCGGCCAGCGCCGCGCCGGTCAGCGCCAGCCCGTAGTGCTCGTGTTTCGCCGCAATCGCGGTGCCGACCACGGTGGCACCGATGGTGCTCGCCATCGCAACCGACATGTGCTCGGCCACATGGTTGGCCAGGGCGTGGGCAATCTCGTGGCCCATCACCTGGGCCAGCTCGTCATCGGTCGGCCTGACCTTCTCCAGC
>RFHG01000558.1 GCA_003696465.1 Gammaproteobacteria bacterium
GTTATAAGTTGTGCGGGCAGGAAATGCGCGTCCGCAGCGAGGGCACATGGACATCGACAACCTGAGGGCCTTCGTCGAGGTGGCCGACCTCGGCTCCTTTTCCCGCGCGGCAGAAAGGCTGCACCTGACCCAGCCGGCAGTGAGCAAGCGCATTGCAGCGCTGGAGGAGGCGCTGGATGTGCAACTGTTCGACCGTGTCGGTCGCGGCATCACGCTGACCGAGGCCGGCCGGACGCTGCTCGAGGGCGCGCGCCGCATCCTGGCCTCGGTGGAAGACACCCGCACCCGTATCGACAACCTCTCGGGCGAGGTCGCCGGCCGCCTGCGCCTTGCCACCAGTCACCACATCGGCCTGCACCGGCTGCCCGAGCCCTTGCGCACATTTACCCGGCGCTGGCCCAAAGTGGAGCTCGACATCGAGTTCATGGACAGCGAGGAGGCCTGCCGGGAAGTAGCGCGCGGCACGCGGGAAATGGCCATCGTCACCCTGCCCGCCCGGCCCGACGAGGCCCTGAATACCGAAACGATCTGGCCGGACCCGCTGGTGCCGGTCGCAGCGCCCGATCACCCGCTGACAAGGGCCTGCCGGCTCGACCTGCCTTCTCTGGCGGAACATGCCGCCATCCTGCCCGGCACCGGCACCTTCACCCGTGGCATCATCGACGACGCCTTCGGCCGGGCCGGTATCCGCCCCCGGGTCATGATGGAAACCAACTACCTGGAGACCATCCGCATGATGGTCAGCATCGGGCTGGGATGGAGTGTGTTGCCACGGACCATGACCGGTGATGGCGTGGTCGAGCTCAGGGTGGCGGGGGTTTCCCTGGACCGCCAACTGGGCCTGGTCACGCACCGCAGGCGCGAGCTGTCGAATGCGGCACGCGCCTTCGCGGAGATCCTGCGCGGGCAGGCCCCGGCCGGCGTTACTTGCCCAGTGCCCCCAGCATCCCCTTGACCGCCTGCTGCAGGTCGGCGGGATAGACCACGAACTTGCTGTTCTCGCTCTGGCCGAGCTTGTCCAGCGTGTTCAGGTAGCGGTCGCCCAGCAGGAACATGGCCGGCAGTTCGCGCTCACCCACGGCGCCGGCAATGCGATGGATGGCCTCGGCCGAGGCCTCGGCCAGCGCCACCTGGGCCTGCGCCTCCAGCTTGGCGGCCTCGAGCTTGCCCTTGGCCTCGAGGATGGCCGCATTCTTGTTGGCCTCTGCCATCGTCTCCACCGCCCGGCGTTCGCGCTCGGCCGCAGCCTGCTGCTCCATGGCCTTCTGCATGGAGGGGCTGGGGCTGATGTCCTGGATCTCCACACTCTTGACCGTCACCCCCCAGTCGGCGATGTCATCGATGATCTGATCCTTCAGGCGCACCTTGATCTGCTCGCGATTGGAGAGGGCATCATCGAGCTTCATCTCGCCAATGATCGAGCGCAGCGTGGTCATCACCAGATTGACGATGGCGGAGCGGAAGTCCTCCACCCCGTAGATGGCATCGCGCGGGCTCGTGACGCGGATAAAGGCCACGGCATTGGTGACGATGACCGCATTGTCCCGCGTGATGACCTCCTGCTGCGGAACATCGAGGATGATATCCCGCGTCGAGACGCGCTCGCGCACGGTCTCGATGTAGGGCACCAGCAGGTTCAGACCGGGCTTGAGGGTACGCGAATACTTGCCCAGCCGCTCCACGACCCACTCCTCGCCCTGGGGCACGATCTTGATGCCCTTGTACAGGGTGATGATGACCAGTAGCGCGAGAACACCGATGACAATCAGTGATGCTTCCATGAATCAGATCTCCTCAACCTTGATGAGTTGTCCGCTGACTTCGATGATGCGCACCCGCGCACCCTGTTCGATGTCGGTATCGGCAAACGCCGGCCACTCGCGATTGCCCAGCACCGGCTCGTCGAACAGCACCTTGCCGCGCTGCGGGGGATGGATGGCCTCGACGACGGTACCCGGCGTATCCACCCGATAGGCCGACTGGCCACTGTCGGTTTCCGATGCACGACGCATGCTGCGATACCAGACGATCACCACGCCCAGTGCGGCCGCCGACCAGAGCATCAGCTCGGCGGTGAAGGACATCGGGAACAGCCAGCCAAGCAGCCCGACCAGCACTGCGGCAATGCCGATGCCAAGCAGCAGAAAGGTACCGGTCAGCAGCTCTCCGATGACCAGCACCAGACCGAATACCACCCAGTGCCACCACAGTACATGGGTATCAAGCCATTCCATCACGGCCTCCTTGCGGTTTGCGCCATCATAGAGGGTCGCCCATCCGCCGGCAACAGCAGCCCGCGCATGCCGAACACGGCCACGCCCAGCGCGATCAGTGCGATGAGTGCAGCAAGGCCAAAACTCCAGGCCGGCCCCCATGTCTCCCAGGCATAACCGCCGGCAAAGGCACCGATGGCCCCGCCAAGACCGAAGCTTGCGCTGGCATAGAGTGCCTGCCCGCGCCCGCGCAGACGCCCGGAAAACAGCCGATACACCAGGTGGATGGCCGAGGCATGGAACAGGCCGTAGCTGGCCGCGTGCAACACCTGCGCCAGCAGCATCAGCGGCAGATTGTCCGGCACCAGCGCGATCAGGCCCCAGCGCAGGGCCGTGAGGGCAACACTGAGCTGCAGCAGGCGCACGGCGTCATGCCGCGCGAGCAGCCGATGCATGACCAGAAACAGCAGCACCTCGGCGATGACGCCAAGCGCCCACAGCCAGCCGGCAGCGGTGAGGTCGTAGCCATGCAGGCCGGCATAGAGGGTATAGAAGGTGTAGTACGGGCCGTGGCTGACGAGCTGCAGGGTACAGACCAGCAGAAAGGCCAGCACTGCAGGCCGGGTCAGGACACGCGCCATGCCCTGCCCGCTCTCGTGGGCCAGCTCGGGCGGACGCGGCAACAGCAGGGCATTGGCCAGCAACAGGGCCAGCAGCACCAGCACCAGCTGCGGCAGGAACGCCACGCCCCGCGCCTCCAGCAGCAACGGGGCCAGCAGCACCACGGCAATGAAGCCAAGCGAGCCCCACAGCCGGATCTGGCTGTAGCGATGCACCGCATCGCCCAGAAAGTCCATGGTCACCGCCTCGAACTGGGGCAGCGCCGCATGCCAGAAAAACCCGAACAGGCCGGTCACCAGCGCCAGCGGCCAGAACCCCGTCACCCACAGGGTCAGGGCAAAACTGGCCAGCGATCCGGCCACGGTGGTGATGATGACGGCCAGGTGATGGCCGGTGCGGTCGGCCACCCAGCCCCACAGATAGGGCGAGAAGACCTTGGTGCCCATGATGATGGCAAGCATCTGGCCAATGGCAAACTTGTCCAGCCCCAGATGCTCGAGGTACAGGCTCCAGAAGGGGACGAAGGCCCCCAGCACGGCAAAGTGCAGGGCATAGAACCCGGACAGGCGGGCATAGGGCACCCCCGACATCGGTCAGCCGGCCTCAGGGATGCGCGGGGATGTCTGCGAGCGACACCTCGACATCGGCATTCTGCGCCCGGTGGCGCAGGGCATGATCCATCAGCACGATGGCCAGCATGGCCTCGGCGATGGGGGTGGCGCGAATGCCCACGCAGGGGTCGTGCCGGCCCTTGGTCACCACCTCCACCGGATTGCCGTGCACATCCACGCTGCGGCCCGGCAGCCTCAGGCTGGAGGTGGGCTTCATGGCGATGCTCACGGTGATGTCCTGGCCGGTGGAGATGCCGCCCAGAATCCCGCCGGCATGGTTGGAGAGAAAGCCCTCCGGGGTGATCTCGTCGCGGTGCTCAGTCCCCTTCTGGGTGATCGACTCGAAGCCGGCGCCGATCTCGACCCCCTTGACCGCATTGATGCTCATCATGGCATGGGCGATCTCGGCATCGAGCCGGTCGAAGATCGGCTCGCCCCAGCCCGGTGGCACGCCGGTGGCCACCACGTTCACACGGGCACCGATGGAATTGCCCTCCTTGCGCAGCGCGTCCATGTAGGCCTCGAGCTCCCCTACCCTGTCCGGGTCGGGGCTGAAGAACGGATTGCCGTCCACGGCATCCAGGTCCTTCACCTCCAGCGCGATGGGGCCAAGCTGGGCCAGATAGCCCCGGATCCGGACCCCGTATCGCTCCTGCAGCCACTTCTTCGCAATGCCGCCGGCCGCGACGCGCATGGCCGTCTCGCGCGCCGAGGAACGGCCGCCACCACGGTAGTCACGGATGCCGTACTTCTTGTGATAGGTGTAGTCGGCGTGCCCCGGTCGGAAGGTATCCTTGATGTCGGAATAATCCTTCGAGCGCTGGTCGGTGTTGTGGATGATGAGCCCGATCGGCGCACCGGTCGTCACCCCCTCGAACACGCCGGAGAGGATCTGCACCCGATCCGGCTCGCGCCGCTGCGTGGTGTGGCGGCTGGTACCGGGGCGCCGACGGTCGAGGTCCCGCTGCAGGTCGGCCTCCGACAGGGCCAGGCCCGGCGGACAGCCATCGACGATGCAGCCGATCGCGGGGCCATGACTCTCGCCAAAGGAGGTCACCGTAAAGAGTTTTCCAAAGCTGTTCCCAGACATGGCGGCGATTGTACCAGAGTTCCACGGCCGGTCTGCCCAAAACCGCTGCTGGCGGCAGGGTTGAACGGACCATACGCACGGCCTGAGCTAGAATATCAGGCAATACTGATGCTCAATGGAGATTCACCATGGCCAACCCCAACTTCTACCTCGACCTGATGTCCGGCGACCCGGAGCGGGTGGCCGAAATCATCCGGGATGCCCAGGCCGGTAACATCGACGCCATGTACACCCTGGGTGTCCTCTACTGCGAAGGCCGCGGGCTGCCGGTCGATTACGAAAAGTCGCTGGAATGGCTCAAGAAGGCCCGCGACCTCGGCGACCGCGATGCCGA
>RFHG01000099.1 GCA_003696465.1 Gammaproteobacteria bacterium
GTCTGTCTGGGGCACCAGGCCATCGCCAGCGCCTTCGGAGGCCATATCGAGCGCGCCGCACGCCTGATGCATGGCAAGACAAGCCCGATCCATCACGATGGCAAGGATCTGTTCCGCGGCATTCCCAGCCCATTCACGGCCACGCGCTATCACTCACTGATCGTTGCCGAGCCCCTTCCAGACTGCCTGGTTCGCACCGCATGGACCGAAGAAGGGGAGCTCATGGGGCTAAAGCACCGCACACATCCGACCTTCGGTGTCCAGTTCCATCCGGAATCGATTCTGACTGAGCATGGGCACCAGCTGCTGAAAAACTTCCTGGAGATCAGGCCATGAAAACCCGGCTGACGACGTTCCTGCGCGATTTGCAGGCGCATCGCCTGCCCGATGCACAACGCACGGAGACCGTGTTCCGAGCCATCATGAACGGCGAATTGACGGCAGCGCAGATCGCGGCCGTACTCATGGGGCTGTCCGTTCTGGGCGAGAACGCGGATGTCATCACAGGTGCGGCCCGAGCCATGCGTGCGGCTGCGGTGCGCATCCGGCCCAAGTGCGAGGGGCTGCTGGACACCTGCGGTACCGGGGGCGATGGCGCATCGACCTTCAATATCTCAACCACGGTCGCCTTCGTCGCATCAGCCTGCGGTGTTCCCGTGGCCAAGCACGGCAATCGCGCCATCTCGTCGAAATCCGGCAGCGCCGACGTACTCGAGGCCCTGGGCGTAAACATCGACCTTGAACCCGAGCAGGTGTGTCGCTGCATCGAACAGATCGGCATCGGCTTCCTGTTCGCACCCAGCCATCACCCGGCCATGCGTCATGCCGGAGCTGTGCGCCGCGAACTGGGCGTGCGCACGGTGTTCAACCTGCTTGGCCCCTTGACGAATCCGGCCGGTGCCCCATTCCAGGTGCTGGGCGTGTATGCCGAGGACAGGCTCGAGCCTGTTGCCGAGGCGCTGAAACAGCTGGGCACTCGGCGTGCGCTGGTCGTTCATGGCGCCGACGGTCTCGACGAGATCACGACCACGACCATCACGCATGCGATGCTGGTCGAAAAAGATGCTCCCCTGCAGCGATTCGAACTCGACCCGGCGGCATTCGGCATGCCCTATGCCACGCCGGAGGCGCTCGCCGGAGGCGATGCGGCCACCAATGCAGCCATCATCCGACACATCCTCGCCGGACAGCACGGCGCAGGTCGCGACATCGTACTGCTCAATACAGCCGCCGCGCTCTGGATCACCGGCAAGGCAGACGGCATCCCGGCCGGACTGGAACTGGCAGCCCAAGCCATCGATTCCGGCCGTGCTCTGGAAAAACTGCAGGCCCTGGCCGACATCAGCCAGACCATGCGGAGCCGTCGATGAGCTCGATCCTGCAGCGGATTGCCGCCGACAAGCGCGCTTGGGTCGAAAAGCGCAAGAAGCTCATGCCAGCAGCCGAACTGCTCATGCAGGCCCGCGAGAGGCAGCCATTGGACTTCGCCGGTGCCCTGATCTCACGCATCCGCCGAGGCGAGAATGCCGTCATTGCCGAGGTGAAGAAGGCCAGTCCGTCCAGAGGTGTCATTCGGGCCGATTTCGATGCGCTGGCCATTGCCCGCAGCTACGAAAAAGCCGGCGCAACCTGCCTTTCCGTGCTGACCGATGTACCCTATTTCCAGGGCAGCGATGCGTATCTGCGCAACATCCGCGAACATGTCAGCCTGCCACTGTTGCGCAAGGACTTCATGCTGGATCCTTATCAGGTCATCGAGGCCCGGGCCCTAGGCGCGGATGCCATCCTGGTCATCCTGGCCATGGTCGATGACACACTGGCCGCCGAGCTTGCGTCCGCAGCCCGCGAACTGGGGCTCGCTGTGCTGCCCGAAGTGCACGATGCCATGGAACTGGATCGCGCGCTGAAGCTGGACACGCCATTGCTGGGCATCAACAACCGCAACCTGCACACGTTTGAAACCCGCCTAACCACCACACTCGATCTGCTTCCCCGCGTACCGGAAGATCGCGTGGTCATCACCGAATCCGGCATCCACACAGCAGAAGATGTACGCACGATGAACGAGGCCGGCGTGCATGGCTTCCTGATCGGCGAATCCTTGATGCGCCAGCCTGATCCTGGCCAGGCGCTTAAAGCGCTCATATCGTCATAAAAAAGCCCCGGTCGGTAACCGGGGCTTTTTCAATTCAGCCAGAAGACTATTCGCTTTCCGGTACCTGGGTCTGCTTGCCTGCAGCGGGCTCGGCGCTCTTGTGGTAGCCCAGCACCTCTTCGACGCGCTCGAACAGCTCGTCGGCCAGCTTACGCTTGAGCGGCTGGTTGACCCAGTGCCCGTTCTGGTACACCTGTCCCAGGGTGCGGATCTCCAGCTTGCTGGCCTGCGCGCCATCAGGAAGCGTGGCACGGAACACGCGCACGACATAGCGATAGCGTGTCAGATCCGAGCTTGAGGCGATGCCGAACATGGCCGTGATCGATGGATTGTTCGCGCCCTTGCGCACCCATTCCGTGGTCACGATGCCGCTCGGAGAATCCACGGCATCCACGGGCAGGTTCAGGCTGGTCATGGCATCGACGACGGCCGAGAACAGCTCGGAAGCTTCCACCGGATAAACGCGGGCATGCAGGGCAACAGCCTTGCCAGCCACGATCTGACGGTATTTTTCGGGCAGCGCGGCACCGCTGTTGCTGGCCACCTGTTCGCTCATCGGCACCTCGATCTCGGCGCGCAGCTCCGGCGGCACTTCGAGGTGTTTGCGCGATTCAGCATGGACACCACCTCTGTCCGCATCGCGTGCATAGGCAGGTCCGGACTCATCGACATCCCAGAAAAGCTTCGGCATGCCACCGCATCCGGCCAGCAGACCAAGCCCGGCCAACAGCATGATCATCGTTGCGTGTCTGTTCATGGCTGCGCATTCAACCCGCAACATGTGCATTGGTCAATGGTGGATGCAAAAAGAAAAGGGGGCGCCTGTTGGCACCCCCTTTCCCGGTTCACACCTGGAGTTCGAGTTCGCTTAGATGAGCGCCTCGATGTCCAGCAGCGTGGTCTTGGTCGTGGTCGAGCCAAGGCCGACGTTCGGCGTAACCTTCGTGTTGTTGTAGATCAGCGAGATCACGAAGTTCTGGTAAACCTCGTACTCGGCACCAACCTGCCACTGACGAGCCTTGGTGCCCGTGAACAGGGCTGCCAGGTTGTCCTTGTTCTTCATCTCGCCGTAACCGGCACCGAAGATCAGGTTGTGCAGCGGCTTGACGTTGGCGCGGAAGTGCCAGCCTTCCAGATCGCCTGCCGTCGTGTTGAACAGGTTGACCTTGTTGCCACCGGTGAAGACCGAAGACTTCTTGGCCGAAGCGAAGTCGGCATACACACCAACCTGCGTGTCACCCAGCTCGCCGTGAGCCTGGAAGTCCAGGAACCACTTCTTCATCTCGAGCTGAACGGTCGGAGCAAGGCCAGCTGCCACAGCCGTGGCGCTGTTACCCGTGCGACCGGAGGTGATGCCACCACCGAAGCCGAGCTCCCAACCGGCAACCTCAGGCTGCAGGAACACGCGGAACGACGGAGCAAGCTTCCAGCTGTTCGGCACAGCGCCGTCCAGTGCGATGCCGTCGGTGATCAGAGAGACAGAGGCCATGGCCCAGTCGTTGGCTGCCCAGAGTGCCACACCACCGGTGTTGCCGCCGAACGAACCGAGCTGATTCTCAGCAGACAGGGCCTTGCCGTTCAGCATACTGCCGTGCTGACCGTGAACAGAAGAGAACTCCAGACCAGCGGTCTCGCCGAAACCGGTGTTGAAGATGTTCACGCCGGCGCGGAAGCCGCCGAAGTCGAACGAATTCATGATCTGAATGTTGGCAAACGTGCCGTCATACTCGATGAACACGCCGCTGTTGGTGCCGAAGCGACCACCGATCAGCAGCACCTGGTCGGCCGTGATGGCAGCCGTCTTCGTCGTCGGAGCAGCCGTCGTGCTCACGCTCTGGAACTGCGGACGAACCACAGCCGTGATGTTGAGCTGAGCCGGGATGGACAGGGCCTCATCCTCAACCAGGGCCTGCTCACCCACGTCGGTGAAGCCGTTCATCTTGAACGAGCGACCGAACGAGGACAGCGTCGGGAAGCTCATGAAATGGCAGCTCAAGCAAGCTGCGCCAGTCTGGCGTGCAAACGCCGGAATTGCCTCGGACGTCGTCGGCGCAACCGCAACTGCGGAAACAGCGACCACGGCGAAGGCAGCAGCAGAAAGAAGTGTCTTCTTCATATCCGTGTTTTTCCTCCACTTGGATTCGGCTCCATGGAGCCGTTTGTTGATTTCCCCATCCCCAGGGCACCTGTGATGCACCCCATCTCCGGGGAGACAGGTGCAACTGTGACCAGGCTCACAATACGTGTCAACAAGCCACAATTCATGTGTGACAAAATGACACACTCCGCCCGAAATCGCTTGTTTGGGGCTTTTCAGGCATGATCAAGGATGCGCGGATTCAAAAAAGATGCGGTCGATGTTGTGCTGCCAGCTACCCTCGAAGGCCGCAAGCCACCGCTCGGCCTGGGTCTGGCCAGTGGCCAGTGCCTGTTCGATCGGCCTCAGAAACACACGCTCGTCCTCCCCGCTTTCATTGCACACGGCCAGCCGCTTCAGGCCAGCGCGCGCAATGGCCAGCATATCAACGCACCAGTCACGCACACGACGCCCCCGGAAAGTCGCCGCGAGCGCCTTGCGAGCCGCCTCGGCACGCAAGGCCACGACCTCGGCATGACTCCAGTCTGAACACAAGGCCCAGGCCTCACGACAGGCCTGCTCATCATAGAGCAGCCCCTTCCACAAGGCCGGCAACGAACAGATCCAGGGCCAGGGGCCGGCATCGGCCCCGCGCATCTCCAGATACTGTTTCAAGCGCACATCCGGAAACAGCGTGGAAAGATGCAGTTCCCAATCGGCCAGCGTCGGACGCTCGCCGGGCGCTTGCGGCAGTCGCCCTTGCAGGAATGCGCGGAAGCTTTCTCCAGTGCAATCGATGTAACGGCCTTGTCGCACGATAAAATACATGGGCACATCCAGCGCCCACTCCGCATAGGCGCGAAAACCGAAATCCGGCGCAAACGCGCAAGCAGGCACTCCCGTGCGGGCCGGATCCGTGTGCAGCCAGGCCCGCGCGCGATTGGACAGATATCCGTTGGGGCGCCCATCTACGAACGGACTGGCTGCAAACATGGCCGTGACCAGCGGCTGCAGCGCAAGACCGATGCGCATCTTGCGCGCCATGTCCACCTCGGAATCGAAATCGAGATTGGCCTGTACCGTCGCCGTACGCAGCATCATATCCAATCCGAGCCGTCCGACCTTGGGCATGTAACGACGCATGATTGCATAGCGTTCTTTCGGCATCCAGGGAATCTCATCGCGCCGCCATTTCGGCTGGAAGCCCAGGGCCAGAAAACCGATGCGCAAGGTCTCGGTGGCCTGACGCAACATGTGCAGATGATCGGTGACCTCGCGGCAGGTATCAAAGATGCTGGCCAGCGGTGCGCCGGAAAGCTCAAGCTGACCACCGGGCTCCAGCGTGATCGAGGCTGGGCCGTTGCGCAAGCCGGTCAGTCTGTCCTGTTCCAAGATGGGCTCCCAGCCCTCACCCTGCAGCATTTCCAGCAGGCTGCGGATGCTGCGTTCCCCCTCATACGGCACGGGCCTGAGCGTCTCCAGGCAAAAACCAATCTTCTCGTGCTCAGTGCCGATACGCCACTGACTCCGCGGCTTGCAACCACGGGCCAGCCAGGCGACCAGATCGTCGATACCATCAACGGCTTCGCAATGACTCATCGCGCAAGCCTAGAGCACGAGCACCCACAAATCATGCACGTTCAATTCATCTGCATCAGTTCGATCGCATGGCCGTCGGGATCGCGGCAGAACAGCGCCTTGCGGCCCGAGCGACTCAACGTGTAGCGAATTCCATGCGCCTGAAGACGCATGCGCACGACATCCAGATCCTCCACACCCAACGCAAGATGATGATCACGCCCTCCGTGCCCGGGCCTTGCACACCCCAGGCAGGGGTCCGGAAGCTTCATCAGATGGATCTGGCCGCCGTCCTCAAGACGGTAGAATATACCGGGAAAGCCCAGATCCGGCCTCGCATCACGCTCAAGACCAAGCACCTGCTCGTAAAAGACGGCCGCCCGATCAAGATCGGCGACCAGCAGACCGACATGCATCAGGCGCATGATCAAAGTTTCCATATCTGAACAAGTAGCATAAACGCTATCATTGTGCGAAAGGGGCGATGCTGCAACAATCGCGCCCCATGAGCACCCAGCAACAAGACGCCCGCATCCTCGATGGCAAGGCCCTGGCCAAACGGCTGCGCGCCGATATGCGCGAAGAGGTTGCCCGATTGCAGGCCAGGCATGGACGAAGACCCGGCCTGGCCGTGCTGCTCGTCGGCAACGACCCGGCTTCCGAGGTCTATGTGCGCAACAAGAAGCGCGCATGCCTAGACATTGGCATCGAATCGGAGGCCTTTTCTCAGCACCTGCCCGCCGACACAACACAACAGCACCTGCTCGGCCTGATTGCCGAACTCAATGCCGACCCGCTCGTGGATGGCATCCTCGTGCAGATGCCTTTGCCCGCCAGCATCAATGCCGAGAGCGTCATTGAAGCCATCCTGCCGAACAAGGATGTGGACGGCTTCCATCCTTATAATGTCGGACGCCTGGCTGCGCGCATTCCCGCCCTGCGCTCCTGCACGCCCTATGGCTGCATGAAACTGCTTGAGGAAACGGGACTGGACCTGCATGGACAGGAAGCCGTCATCGTCGGCGCGTCCAACATCGTGGGCCGACCGATGGCCCTGGAACTGCTTCTGGCCGGCAGCACAGTCACGGTCACTCATAAGTTCACGCGTGACCTGGTATGCCATATCCGACGAGCGGACATCGTCGTGGCTGCAGCCGGTAAGCCAGGACTGGTGAAGGGCGAATGGATCAAACCGGGCGCCGTGGTCATCGATGTGGGCATCAACCGGCTGGAGGACGGCCGGCTGGTCGGCGACGTGGATTTCCAGAGCGCAGCGCGACGGGCCGGATGGATTACGCCCGTGCCGGGTGGCGTCGGACCGATGACCATCACCATGCTGCTGCACAACACCATCACGGCCTTCAAGGCCCATGTAGGAGAACCGGCTTGAACCCTGCGAATGAAAACCTGACCAGGACACCGCTCTATGAACGGCATGTGGCCCTGAATGCCAGAATCGTGCCCTTTGCCGGCCATGCAATGCCGGTTCAGTATGCCAGCGGAGCGCTGCGCGAATACCAGATCGTGCGCGGAGGCGGTGCCGGTATCTTCGACATCTCGCACATGGGCCAGATCCGCGTTGCCGGTCCCGATGCCATGGCCTTCCTGCAGTATGTCACGACCAATGATGTCTCCCGTCTGGCCGATGGGCAGGTGCATTATTCAGCCCTGCTCAATGAACGGGGAACGTTCATCGATGACATCACGACCTATCGCCTGCGCGAGCATGAATACTACCTCTGCGTCAATGCGGCCAACCGACAACGCGATGCACAGCATCTGCTTGAGCATGCAACCGGCTTCGATGTGCGCATCACGAACGAATCGGACACCACTGCATTGATCGCCCTGCAGGGAGCGGCATCCCAGGACGTGTTGCAACCGCTTGCGGACATCGACCTCGATGGCATCGCTTATTACCGTTTTGCCGAGGCAGGACTGCTCGGCCGACAGGTGCTGATCTCGCGAACGGGCTACACGGGCGAGGATGGCTTCGAGATCTACATGCCCGCAGATATCGCACCGGAGGTCTGGGATGCGCTGCTGGAGCATGGCGCCCGCCCCGCCGGGCTGGCTGCGCGCGACATGCTGCGTACGGAAATGGGTTATGCACTCTATGGCCATGAGATCGACGACACGGTCACGCCTGTCGAAGCCGGACTGATGTGGATCACCAAGCTGGACAAAGGCGATTTCATCGGCCGAGAAGCGGTCTGCGCCCGTAGACAGGCCGGCGCGAAAAAGCGCCTGATCGCCCTGGAACTGGTCGACCGGGGGATTCCGCGCGAGCACTATCCCGTGCTGGCCGAGGGGCGGACTGTAGGCGAAGTGACCAGCGGCATGTTTTCCCCTAGCCTGCAACGCGGCATCGCGCTGGCCTATGTACAGCCCGAGGCCATAGACAACGGCGAATTGGCCATCGAAATACGAGGCAGGGCCGCTACCGCGCGATTGGCCAAACTGCCGTTTGTGCCCTCGCGCGTGCGTAAATAGCATAGCGCCATCCACTGCCAGAAGGAGAGCCTGATGACAATTCCGGAACATCTGCTGTACACGAAGGAACACGAATGGGTCCGTATCGAGGATGACATCGCGACCATCGGCATCACCGATCACGCCCAGGAGGCACTTGGCGACATCGTGTTTGTCGAATTGCCCGAGAAGGGACGCAAGGTTGAGGCTGGAGAGGCCTTTGCGGTCGTCGAATCGGTCAAGGCGGTTTCCGATGTCTATGCGCCTGTGGCCGGAGAGGTCATTGAAACAAACGAGCTTCTTGAAAGCGAACCCGAAAAGATCAACACGGATCCATACGGCGAAGGCTGGATCGCCCGCGTGCGCATGAGCGGTGATAAGGTCGAGCTTCTGGACGAAGCCACCTACACAACCTATCTCGAAGAATAAGCAAGCCCTCATGGACCAGCCTTGGGGTGGTCCATCAAAAAGGACAAGGACAAGCGATGAGGTTTTTGCCCCATACCGAAGAAGACCGCCGGAGTATGCTCGAGGTCCTCGGCAAGAAGCACGTCGATGAGCTGTTCAGCGATATTCCGCGCCGTTTCCTGCTGAAACCGGGAATGCTCAATCTGCCCGAGGCAGCCAGTGAGGCTGCCATCCTGCGCCATTTCGGCAAGGCAGCATCAGCCAACCGCCATGCCGGCGAGATGCGCTGTTTTCTAGGCGCGGGCACCTATCATCATTTCGTGCCTGCCGCAGTCGACCATGTCATCAGTCGCGGGGAATTCCTGACGGCCTATACGCCCTACCAGCCAGAAATCAGTCAGGGTACGCTGCAGGCCCTGTTTGAATTCCAGACGATGATCGCCCGGCTGCTGGGCATGGATGTGGCCAATGCCTCGATGTATGACGCTGCCACGAGTGTGGCTGAAGCGGCGCTGATGGCCCGCCGCATCACCCGGCGCGATCGGATCCTGATGGCCGAATCGGTCAACCCGCGTTATCGCGCTGTCACCGAAAACTACCTTTCGCACAATGGCGGGCTTCCCTGCACAATCCCGGTTGATGCCTTCGATAAAGATGATCCGATCCCATCCCTCGCCCGCTCCATCGATAAACAGACGGCCTGCGTCATCGTCCAAAACCCCGACTTTTTCGGCAGGGTCCATGAACTTGCCGCGTTGCGCGCAGCCTGTGACGAGCACGGCGCCTTGCTCGTCGTGGCCTTCTCCGATGCCACGGCCTTCGGGCTGATCGAACCCCCGGGCCATTTCGGTGCGGACATCGCCTGCGGATCGGGCCAGGCCCTGGGCATTCCGATGTCCTTCGGCGGACCACATATCGGCCTGTTTGCATGCCGCCAGCGATTCGTGCGCCAGATGCCTGGTAGGGTATGCGGCATGACCGAGGACGCCCAGGGACGCCGCGGCTTCGTGCTCACGCTGTCCACTCGGGAACAGCACATCCGACGCGAGAAGGCCACGAGCAATATCTGCTCGAATCAAGGCCTCATGTGCACAGCCATTGCCTGTCACTTGAGCCTGCTGGGTGATACGGGACTCAGGGAAGTCGCCATGCGCTCGGCCGCGGCCCTGGACAGCCTGATCGAGCAATTGCCGGCAAACATTGCGACCGCAACCGGCGCACATTACAACGAAACCGTGCTGCGCTTCCCGTCCCCACAGATCCGTGATGCCTTCGTCAAAGCGGCCAGGGAGGCAGACATCTTTGCCGGCATACCGCTGGAAACACTGACCAACAGGCAGGAGCAGGCGGCAGACCTTCTTGTGGCCACGACTGAAATGATCGAAGCCGAAGACATCGCCGACTATGCCGCTGTTCTTCGCCGCACGCTGGAGTCCACGGCATGAGCA